>JAUYOW010000272.1 GCA_030697825.1 Gemmatimonadales bacterium
AGCAGGCTGAAGCCCGCCACCGCCGCGAAGATGAGGAAGCCGAGGAAGAAGTAGCCCACGTTGGACTGGGTGAAGCTGTGCACGCTGGAGATGACGCCGCTGCGCGTGATGAAGGTGCCGAAGATGGAGAGGAGGAACGAGCCCACGACGAGGCCGATGTTCCACCGCTTCAGCATCCCGCGCTTCTCCTGGATCATCACCGAGTGGAGGAACGCGGTCATGGTGAGCCACGGCAGGAACGACGCGTTCTCCACCGGGTCCCAGGCCCAGTATCCTCCCCAGCCCAGCTCGACGTAGGCCCACCACATCCCGAGGACGACGCCGCAGGAGAGGAAGAGCCACGACAGCAGCGTCCAGCGGCGGATGGCGTGCAACCAGCCGGTGTCGAGCCGCCCCGAGAGCAGCGCGGCCATGGCGAAGGCGAACGGGATGGTGATGCTGGTGTAGCCGAGGTAGAGCATCGGCGGGTGGATCGTCATCCCCGGGTTCTGGAGCTGCGGGTTGAGCCCGCGGCCATCGGGCGGCGTGAAGCCGAGCCGCTCGAACGGGTTCGACGCGAACAGCATCACCGCCACGAAGAACGTCACGGTGACGAGCACCACGCCCGCGACGTACGGCATCAGCTCGCGGTACTTGCCACGGTTGCCGAGCATGGCGGCGGAGCCGAAGGTCGCGACGACGATCGCCCAGAAGAGGAGCGAGCCCTTCTGGCCCGCGTAGAAAGCCGACCAGGTGTAGTAGACGGGAAGGTTGCGGCTGGTGTACGCCGCGACGTACTCGATGTTGAAGTCGTGCATCAGCAGCGCCCGCATCAGCCCCACGGACGCCACGAAGAGCAGGCCCCACATCACGTACACCGCGCGCTCGCCGGACGCCGCCAGATCCGCGCGACCGGTCCGTCCCCCGGCGAAAGCGACCGCGCTCCCCCAACAACCGATGAGGAGCGCGATCCAGAGAGCGATGTTGCCGAGATCGGTCACTGGTCAGAGGGCACAGGCGCACGGGCGCATAGACGCACAGGCGAACAACCGCCTTGCGACCTCACGCCCGGGTGCCGCTTTGCCCCGGCACGGCCTCGTAGCGCGAGCCACACTTGGCAAGCAGCGTCGTCGCGCGGAAGGTGCCGTCGGACTGGAGCCTACCCTCGACGACCACGTCCACCTCGTCCGTGAAGGTGTCGGGAGCGAGCCCCCGGTAGATGACCGGGTAGCTGTGCACGCCGTCCGTCACTCGGAAGTTGATGGTCTGCGAGGCGACATCGCGCTGGATCGAGCCCTTCACGACCCGCGCGCCCATCTTCATGCCGACATCATAGAAGGAACGGTCGGTCTCGATCTTGGCGGCCAGCTCGGACGGCGTGAGGTAGTAGACCCCCGTCTCCTTGATGCCTGACGCCATGAGATAGCCGACAGTGGCGAGGATCATCCCGCCGCCGATGAGGAACTTGGTCCGTGCCTTCATGATAGGATCACCCGGTTCGAAAGATATCCGACCCTTCGTATCCGCAAAAGTAATGCCGGGTCGCGGCTGGGTTGAGTATACCCTGGCGGGGACAAAAAGGCCCATAGGGCGTGATGGGTGATGGGTAACGCGTGAGTTCGCCGCCCCCGGTCTCAGCGAGGAAGGCTGGCGCGTCGAGCCGGCGGGGTGGAGCGGGCAAGGCCGCGCAGGAAGACCGACAGGTCTCGCATCTCGTCTCCCTCGAAGCGAGGCCACTCCAACGTGCGAGTGCGCATCACCGCGTACATGGCCGGAGCATGATTCCACATCGCAGCCGCCAGGCGCATCGGTGCCGTCGCGGCTTCGGACTGCGAGAGATCCGGGCCGAGCACGGCGCCCGTATCCGGCCGGTGGCAGCCGGCGCACCCCTTCGACCGGAAGACTCTCTCCCCCGCCGCGCTGTCGCCGCGCGTCTCGTCGAAACGGAGATAGTAAAGAAAGGCGATCACGTCCGCCATCTCGGTTCCGCTGAAGCGCGGGAATGCGAATCCTCGTTCCCGCATCCGCTCCGACATCTGGAACGAGTGGTTCCAGAGCACGCCCGCGATCTCGGAGACGCGCATCCGGAGGGTCGCCGCCCGCAGGTCGGGACCATCGGCCGTGCCGCGACCCGACCCGCCGTGGCAGCGAACACAACCTTTGCTGCCGAACAGTTGCCTGCCGCGTTCCGGGTGGGGGGGCTGTAGGAAAACGGCTCTGCGTGGCGCTTCGCTGGAAGCTCGGCGAATGTAGGCCTGGATGTCGGCCATCTCCCGACCCACGAACGTCGGGGTCGGCACACCCCGCGAGTGCTGGGTCGCCTGCATGGCAGGGCCGTGGTTCCACATCCCTTCGGCGAGCACGATCGGCGCCACATAGCGCGCGTAGCGGTCCAGCGGCGGTCCGACGCGGCCGCCCGCACCGCCCACCCGGTGGCAGTCGACGCACCGCTTGTCGCGGAACCAGCGCTCGCCGAGCCCGGGGTCGCCGGGCTCGTCGAACAGCTTCACGTAGTAGATGTAACTGATGACGTCGACCAGTTCCTGCTCGGTGAGCCGCGACCACTCGAAGCCGCTGCGCCGCACCGTCTCCATCATGCGCGGCGTATGGTTCCAGAACAGCCCCGCCAACTGCTGCATGCTGCGGCCCGCGCCCACGGTGGCGAAGTCGGGGCCCAACGTCCCGCCGTTGCCCCAGATGGAATGGCAGCGGACGCAGCCGCGGTCGTGGAAGAGGCGGCGCCCGGCGCTCGGGTCGCCGGCGCCTCCGGGCGAAGGGGCCGTCTGTGCTACGCCCGCCGGCAGCCGTGCCAAGAGGATCAGCACGAGCACCACGGCGGCTCTCATGCGGTCGCCTCCCCCACCGGCTCCGGCGGCAGGTAGCCGGCCACCCGCTCCGCGACGTCCTGCACCGTCTCGCGTCCCTCGCGCATTTCCCAGATCGAGATGATGGGAAAGAACTTGGTCGCGACCATGTAGAGCAGTATGAAGCCGGAGAGGGTGCCGGCCATGATGGACAGCTCGACCCACGACGGGAAGTAGTGCCCGGCCGACTCGAACTCGAAGCGCGGGTTGACCGATGTGGGGACCACGATGTTGAACCGCTCCAGCCACATGCCGATCACCACCGCGACACTCGCGATCAAGGTTCCGCGCGGCGTCCGGGTGACCTTGCGCCACATCAGCCCCAGCGGGATGACGAAGCAGCACACCACCATCGTCCAGAACGGCACGGCGAACGGCCCCCGCACCTTCGCCCAGAAGGCGCGCATCTCGGAGGGCTCGCCGCCGTAGAACGCGGTGAGGTATTCGGCGAAGGTGAAATAGAACCAGAGCAGGCTGAACAGCAGCAGCAGCCGGCCCATGTAGTCGAAGTGCACGGGGCGGAAATACTCTTGCAGGCCGTACACCCGGCGGAGCACGACCATGGCGATCAGCAGCGCGGCGATGCCCGAGTAGATGGCGCCCATGACGAAATACGGGCCGAAGATCGTCGAGTGCCACATGGGCCGCAGCGTCATCGCGAAAATCCAGCCGATCACCGTGTGCACCGAGATGGCGATGGGTATCACCATGATGGCCAGCACGCCGATTACCCGCTCGAGCCGTGCCCGCTGCGCCGCGGTGTCGTGGTAGCCCGCGGCCAGGAAGCCGTAGAACCGCGGCGCCTTGATGCCGGCGTCCCGGATGATGGCCAGGTCCGGGAGCATCGGGAGATAGAGGTAGATCGTGCTCGCGGTGAAGTAGAGCCCGATGCTGATCACGTCCCACAGCAGCGGCGACCGGAGCTGCGCGTGCCAGAACACGTTGAGAAGCCGGTCGGGACGGCCGAGGTCCACGATCGGCTGGATCGCGCCGAAGCCGAGCACCAGCACCGTGATGAACTCGGCGGACCGCGTGATGGAGCGGCGCCACTCCGCCTTGCTGATGCGCAGGATCGCGGAGATGAGGGTGCCGGCATGACTGATGCCGATGAAGAACACGAAGTTGATGATGTAGATCCCCCAGTACTCCGGCTGGTTGAGCCCGGTGCGCCCCAGGCCGTACCGGAACTGGAGGTAGTAGGCCGCGATCCCCCACACGGCGATACCGCCGAGGACCCCAGCCCACGCGTAGAACCGCCACGTGGTCTCGACCAGGGGCGCCAGCAGCGTGCGGGCGTCGTCGGGAAGCGCGCGGAACCTGGCCAGGGCGGCGGCGGTCACTTTAGGTCCTCGGCGTGAGGTAGTAGACCTTCGGCTCGGTGCCGAGGTCTTCCATCAGCCGCGTGGCCCGCGAATCGTGCCGCAGCTCGAAGACGCGGTGCCGCGCGTTGTCGAGGTCGCCGAACACGATCGCCTGCGTCGGGCAGACCTCGGCGCAGGCCGGCTGGTAGTCGGACTCGCGCAGCTCCCGTCCCTCCGCCCGCGCGTCCTCGCGGGCCTTCTGCAGGCGGTGGTGGCAGAAGGTGCACTTCTCGATCACCCCCTTGGGCCGCACTGAGACGTCGGGATTGAGGTGCGCGCGCTCCGACTCGGGCCAGGACGGTGCATACCAGTTGAAGTACTTCACGGTGTACGGGCACGCGTTGGCGCAGTACCGGCAACCGATGCACCGGGGGTAGATCTGCCCCACGATGCCCTCCTCGCCGATGTAGGTCGCCGCGACGGGGCACACCTTGACGCACGGTGGGTTGTCGCAGTGCATGCAGGGGCGCGGCACGAAGTGCAGCCTGTTGTCCGGGAAGTCCCCGTCGATCTTCGTCATCACCTTCATCCAGCTGATCGTGCGCCCCATGGCCGCCTGCTCCGGGGACACCGTGGCGACGTTGTTCTCGCTCTTGCACGCCACCTCGCAGGCCGCGCAGCCGGTGCAGAGGTCCAGGTCGATCACCATGCCCCAGCGCGGCATCGCGGCCCCGCCCTCAGGCCCGCTCGAGGCGCACGAACGTGGTGCACCAGGAAGGCAGATCGGTCAGCGGATCGGCCGCCCCGTCGAGGAGCTGCAGCGGGTTGGCCGGCTCGCCGCTCGGGTGCGACAGGCCGTAGGGCGCGCCGAGCCCGTCGCGCGCGGTCCCCGCGAAGTGCTTGACCTGCGCCCGGTAGCGGCCGCGCAGCGAGACGACCCAGGCCATCGTGCCATCGTCGAGCCCCAGCTCGCGCGCCGTGACCGGATGCACCTCGACCCACGGGATCCAGTGGACATCGGGGAAGATCGTGGGCCGCTCGGCCAGCCAGGGCGCGAGTTCCAGAGTGCCGGACGCGAGCGTGGAGAGCCGGTACGGGCTCAGGCGGAGCGGGAAAGCGGGCGTGGGTTGGTCCGGGGCGGCAAAGAGGTAAAGGCGCGGCGGCCGGCCCGCCAGGTCCGCCTGGCGGCGCAGCTGCTCGGGCATCAGCTCGATGCGGCCGCTCGCGGTGCGGGAGAGCCGCGCCGGATCGGTGTCATCGAAGAACGGGTCCGTCCATCCCCCGCGCTCCTCCACGGCGGTCCAGAAGCTCTCGAAGTCCGGCGCCGAGGCGAGCCACCAGCCGCGCTCCTCCATCTGGCGCTGCTGCGCGGTCTCGAAGTCGTCGCCGAGCGGCATGCCGCGGTGCGCGTCGTACAGGCCGCGCGCCCGCGCCTTGAGGAGGTCCTCGAAGCTCGCCCAGGGCAGGCTTGCCGCGACGCCCCCGCCCAGCCGGGCGGCCAGCGCGAGCATCAGGTCGCCGGCGCTGCGGCCGCCGGCCCCCGGCGTGACCAGGGGCCGCGCCACGCCCCAGGTCGGGTACGGGTAGGAAAACGGCGTCGGACCGTCCTGCCATCGCTCGTGGGGGAGGAGGTCCGGGATCACGAGGTTCGCATGGCGGGCGCTCTGGTCGAGGAAAGGCGAGAAGCTCACCACGAAGGGGACGCGCCCGAGCGCGTCCGCCCAGGCGTCGCGGTCCGTGGCCGACGCCAGCGGGTTGGCGTAGTAGAGGACGAGCGCTTCGATGGGCGGCGCCGACGCGGAAGCGATGCCCTCGGCGAGGCGGCGCGCCGACGGGGCACCGAACGGCGCGGACGCGGCGACCGGGATCGTCGCTAGGCCGCGCCGCGCAACGTCGTCCATCACTACCGCGGGAAAGGACGCGAGCGGCGGATCGTCGGCGAAGAGCACCCCGCCCGGACGGTTCACGTTCCCCATGAGGACGTTGAGGCTGTGGATGGCGAGTCCCGCGGCGAGGCCGTCGGGAGCGTGTGTCACGTCGGGGCCGCAGACCGCGAGCGCGGGCGTGGTGTCGGCAAACGCCTTCGCGAGCCCTACGATGCGCTCGACGGGAACGCCGGTCGCCTCCGACACTTCCTCGGTCCGGTAGTTCCGCAGCACGATGGAGCGATACCCCTCGTGCGCCGTGCCTTGGGCGTCGGTCCAGTCCTCGAAGCCTGACACGTGCCGCGCCACGAACTCCGCCTCTATCCGGTCTTCCTTGATGAGCACGTACGCGATGCCGAGCGCCAGGACGGCATGGGTGCGCGGCCGCACGCCGACCCACTCGTGGGCGTGCGCTGCGGTGCGCGAGAACCGGGTATCGACCTGGATGAACCGCGAATGCCGCCGCCGGCTGTCGGCTGGCCGGCCGTAGGCGACGTACGCCTGAAGGGGCGACCACCACGCCTCGAACAACGGAGCGCCGAAGGACAGCACCAGGTTGGCGCGCTCGAGATCGTAGCCCGGGCGGCGCGCGATGCCGTGCATCGCCGCCATGATGGCCTCGGTGCCGTCACCGTACGCGTCGGCAACGTAGTTGGGCGAGCCGTAGGCGCGCAGGAACTGGCGCCAGGCCTCGTCCATCGATCCGGCGCAGTAGCCGGCCAGCACCGCGAGCGTCTCCGGCCGGCCGGCCGAGCGCAGCTGCCCGAGCTGGCGAGCCAGAAGGCTCAGTGCCCCGTCGTACGAGACGGCACGCCACGACCCGGCCCCGGGCGCGCCCACCCGCACCAGCGGCGTCCGGAGGCGCTCGGGATGATAGAGCGTCTGGACGGCCGCGGGCCCGCGCGGGCAGAGGCCTCCGCGGCTCAAGGGATGCAGCGGGTTGCCGTCGATGCGCACCAGACGCCCGTCCACCACGCGCCCGCGGATGCCGCACCGCGACGGGCAGATCAGGCAGGTCGAGTTGCGCCGCTCCTCGAGGCCCGGCGCCCATCCGGGCCCGGCCTGCTCCTCCGACCACCTCACCCCGCACGCTTCGGCGAAGGAGAGGCCGGCTACCCCTCCGCCCATCGTCTGCAGGAAGCGACGGCGATTCAAGCTCACGGGGGGCTCCCTAGCGATGGCACGCGGCGCAATCGAGGGTCTGCCCCATGCGGCGGTGGCAGTCCAGGCAGAACCCCATCCGGATCCGGACCAGCGGCCGCCGCGGCGGGCGGGTGGAGAGCGCGATGTCGCCGTGGCAGTTGTCGCAGCTCAGCTTCGCGATTCCGACGTGCCGGCGGTGAGTGTAGAAGACGTGCGGCGGGAGCCGGAAGAGCTTTGCGAAAGCCAGTGGGCGCTGCTGTTCGACGTACGCCGTCAACCGGGCCGCCTCGGGGCTCGTGCCCTGCGTCGCCTGGTGGCAGAGGGCGCAGGTATCGAGACCCGGCAGCCCGGAGTGCGCGCCGGTCTGCACGTACGGATGACAGAACTCGCAGCCGAGCTGGAGGTCCTGCGTGTGCTTGCGGTGGTTGAAGGCGATGGGTTGATCGACGCCGCCCGATCCGGCGGCGACGGCTGCTCCGAGAGCGACGACGAGGAGCAGCATCGCGACAACCGCGATCCGCAGCCGCACCCGCATCCTGGTCACGCCTCCGGCGAGCCGAGCCAACCACATCTGTCATGCCTCCCGCAGAAGTCGAAGGGGGTCCCCGCACCAATGCCTGACCCAGGGTTGTGGCAGAGTGGGCTAAATGCCCCACTCGATGCCCCCGTCCGCGGTGTGTCGCCGGTCCCTGAGGAGCTTCACGACTCAGGACTAGCAGGTTGAATGCCACGCCGCGTCATCAGCGGCAACCCTTTGTGGCGGCGGATGTTACGGCTCAAGACGCTGTCCTGGGCGCCCTGGCGAGTGTGGGGCAGTAGCCCCGGTCTGGGGGGCCTGGCCGGTCAGGCCGAGTCAGCGGGCGCGGCTTTTGCCAGTTGGTTGATCGGCGTTTGGGAGGCGATGATCCCCTCGATGCAGGCTGCTTGGACAAGCTGGCGCGCGCTGTGGCGCGAAAACCCCCTGCGCAGTGCGCTAGGGAAACGGCTCCTCGCGTGGCTGCTCCTCCTCTCGCTCCTGCCCCTCATTCTCTCCAACGCCGTCGGCTACGTGGTGAGTGGCCGGATCATAGGGGGACTTGCCGAGCGCGATCTCCGAGCCCTCACCACAGTGCAGGCGCACCATGTGCGCGACGTGCTGGAGCGGCTTTCGCTGGGACTCGAGTTGGCCGCCGGTGCCGACCGGCTGCTGGTCGCCAGCGCGGCGGCGCTGCGCGACTCGTCGGCGAGCCCGGTCGTTCTGAGCGGCGCGAGCGGACTTGCGGCGGAGGAATTGGACCGCCTGCGGGAGCAGCTCACGACCTTCAGCTCGCTCGCGCTGGTTCGACCCTCGGGCCGCGTCGTCGCTTCGTCGCCGCGGTTCGCGTCGGGGGTGCTGTGGCGCGATCCGGTGCTGGTGTCGCGCGCCGCCTCGCAGGAGCGGGCGTTCGCCGTAGGGCGGGGAGTCGAGCGACGGGAACCGTCGCTGGTCTTCGCCGTCGCCCTCCCCGCGCCGGACCCGGCGCCGCCCGCGGTGGTCATCGGGGTGATCGCCTTCGCCGACATCGGGTCGGCGCTGCAGATACCCGCCCGCCTGGCGGGCGTGGTCGAGGGTTTCGTGGTGGACGAGGCCGGACGGCCGGTCTTCGCGTCCGACCCGCGCGGGCCGATCGACTACGAACGTCCGCTCCCACAGTATCGCTCGCTCGCCGGAGGCGTGACGCGCTACCGTGACGGGGACGGGGACGAGGTGGTGGGCAGCCGCGACCGAGTTCCCGGGTATCCGCTGCAGTTCGTCAGTCAGGTGCCCGTCCGCGCGGCGCTGGGTGAACTGCGCTGGCTGCGTCAGCTCTCGGTGGTCGTCGAGGTGACGTTCGTGCTGGTTCTCGTCGCGGCGGCGTGGGTGGTCTCGGGCGGCATCGTGCGCCCGGTGTACCAACTCGTGGCGGCCGCCGAGCGCATCGGCCGGGGCGACCTCGGGGTGGCGGTGACCGTGACCCAAAGAGACGAGCTGGGCCAACTCGCGGAGCGCTTCAACGACATGGCGGCCCAGCTTCGGGAGTCGGCCATGCGGATTCGCGACCTGCACGCGGAACAGATGCGGCGCGCCGAGCAGTTGGCGACGGTGGGGGAGTTGGCGGCAGGCATCGCCCACGAGCTCAAGACGCCGCTGCTTGGCCTGAGCAGTGGGACGCAGCTCTTGAACCGGCACCTCGATCCCGGGGACCGCGAGGGCCGACACCTCACCGGAGAGATGCTTCAGCGTATCCAGCGGATGGAGACGGCCATCCAGGACCTGCTGAACTATGCGCGGCCTTCGCCGGCGCGCCTGTCCCGGCTGGACCTGAACGCCATCGTCGAGCGCGCGCTTCGGTTGGTGGAGCCGCGGGCGGAGCACTCGGGGGTCCTGATCCACCGGGACCTCGCCAGCGGTCTGCCGCACCTCCAGGTTGATCCGGAACAGATCGGGCAGGTGCTGGTCAATCTGGTGCTGAACGGCATAGAGGCGATGGTCGCCGGCGGCCACCTCGAGGTAGAGACGCGACGGACCGGCGCCGCGATCCAGGTCGTGGTGAACGACTCGGGCCCGGGGATCAGCCCGGCGGAGCGCGAGCGCGTGTTCCGGCCGTTCTACACTACCAAGCACACTGGCACGGGGCTCGGGCTCGCCATCGTCCGGCAGATTGTCGAGCGTCACGGCGGCGGCGTGTCGGTCGGCGAAGCGCCCGGGGGCGGGGCACAGTTCGTGGTGTCGCTGCCGACTGACGTGGGAGGCAATGCAGCCGGAGGTGCCGCATGAGAAGGCGACGCGAGCGAATCCTGGTCGTGGACGACGAGGAGCTGTTCCGGATCTGGCTCGGCGAGCAGCTGCGCGCGGCGGGCTTCGAGGTGTTCGTGGCGGGGTCGCGGCAGGACGCGGTGCGACTCGCGGCGCAGGAGGCGCCGGCGGTCGTGCTGCTGGACCTGAAGTTGCCCGATACACAGGGGCTGGCCGCCCTGGAACAGCTGCGGAAGGTCGATCAAGACATGACCGTCATAATCATGACGGCCTACGGCGAGGTGGAGACGGCGGTCGCGGCCGTGAAGGCGGGCGCCTACCAGTTCCTCCAGAAGCCGCTGTCGTTCGACCAGCTCTTGGTGACACTCGACAAGGCACTCGAGGCTGGGCAGCTGCGTCACCAGGTGGCCAGTCTGCGCGAGATGCACCAGTGGACCGCCCGGTCGGTCACGGTCATCGCCCGCTCGCCCGCGATGCGGGGGGTGATGCAGTGGGTCGAGAAAGTCGCCGCTGCCGACCCGGCCACGGTGCTGCTCCAGGGCGAGAGCGGCACGGGGAAGGATCTCATCGCGCGCGCGATCCACGAAAAGAGCCCGCGGCGCGACGAGGCGTTTGTCCAGGTGCCATGCACGGCGATCCCCGAGAACCTGATCGAGTCGGAGCTGTTCGGCCACGAGCGCGGCGCCTTTTCCGACGCGCGCGAGCGCAAGCGCGGGCTCCTCGAGCTCGCCGACGGCGGCATCGTCCTGCTGGACGAGATCGGCGACGTCCCGCTGGGCGTCCAGGCGAAGCTGCTCAGCTTCATCGAGACGCGCACGTTCAGGCGCGTGGGCGGCCTGGCGGACCTCGAGGTCGACGTGCGGATCATCGCTGCCACCAACCGAGATCTGGCCGCCGCCGTGCGCGCGGAGGCGTTCCGGCCCGACCTCTTCTACCGGATCAACGTGCTGCCCCAGACGCTCCCGACGCTCCGTGACCGACCCGACGACATCGAGCCCCTCGCCCTCCATTTCCTCGACAAGTTGAGCCGCGAATTCCGTCGCTCCGCTCCGCGCATGACCCCCGAGGCCATCGCGTGCCTGCGGGAGTACGACTGGCCCGGCAACGCGCGTGAGTTGCGGAACGTGATCGAGCGCGTGCTCCTGTTGGAGGAAGGCCACGAGATCGTACCGGCGCAGCTGCCGGTCGAAGTGCAGCTCGGCGGCTCGTCGGCTGGTGTGGGCGTCGCCACGGGCGGCGTGATGGCCTTCCCGGCCGAGGGCGTGGACCTCGAGGAGCTGGAGCGGACGCTCATCGCGCAGGCGCTGCGCACCGCCGGCGGCAACAAGACCCGAGCCGCGCGCCTGCTGCGGCTGACCCGGGACACCTTACGCTACCGGCTGGAGAAGTACGGCATCGTGTAGCGCCGGGTGGGGCAAATGCCCCGGCGGCGCGGTATCTCACGCAGCTGGCGTGGAGCAACCCGCCGGTCCAGTGGCGCGCATTCCCAAGCCCTCCAACGTGTTGATACGCGGCGCCACCCTGGCCCGGGTAATGCGGTTAACACGCCGCAGTACGTCCGATCGCCCTTCGCCGCAGCTCAGGGGAGGAACAAGCTATGAGCGGGCGCTCCCGGTGCCTGTCCCGCCTCCGCGCAGTTGGCTTCGTGACTGCCCCCTTGCTCCTGCTCATCTCAGCCGGACGCCTGAGCGGCCAGGCCCCGGGAGCGCCTCCGGAGACGCGGGTTCCCCCGCCGGGGTACGTGGGGCAGGAGGTCTGCCAGGGCTGCCACCAGGACGCGGCCACCGCCTGGGAGGCGACCACCATGGGGAGAGTCCTGGCGCGCCGCCCTCGCAATGAGCTCGAGGGCAGAGCGTGCGAGGCATGTCATGGCCCGGGCGGAGACCACGTGAGGGCGGCAGGGGATAGGACGAAGATCTTCCGGTTCGGGAAGAACTCTCCCGCGTCCGTGGCGGAGCAGAACGATCGGTGCCTGCAATGCCACGAATCGGGCGCCCGCCAGCACTGGAGCGGCAGCATGCACGAGAGCCGGAATCTCGCCTGCGTGGACTGCCACACGGTGATGACGTCCGTCTCTCCGGAGCGGCAGCTGGCGCGCGAGACCGTGGCGGAGGTCTGCTCCCAGTGTCACCTCCAGCGACGCGCCCAGGGACAGCTTTCCTCGCATATGCCGGTCCGGGAAGGGAGGATGACCTGCACGGATTGCCACAACCCTCACGGGACGGCGACGCCCAGCCTCCTGGTCGAGAACTCGGTTAACGAACTTTGCTACAGGTGTCATGCCGAGCGGCGGGGACCATTCCTCTGGGAGCACCCTCCGGTGACGGAGAACTGCGCCACCTGCCACGATCCGCACGGATCGATGAACACATACCTGCTGAGAGTTCGCGAGCCGCGGCTCTGCCAGCGGTGTCACATCGAGGCGCGCCACCCCACGACTCCGCAGGGCGAAACGGCGCGGTTCGTGTTCGACCGGTCGTGCACCAACTGCCACTCTCAGATCCACGGATCGAATCATCCATCGGGGATGCGCTTCCACCGGTGATGCGGAGATGACGCGCGGAATCGAGACGGAGCAGCACTCTTTCGGGAGACGGCGAATATGGTGACCATGCGCGTGAGGTGGGTTCACGGTGCCTTGGTGGCCCAACTCGGTCTCGGGCTGTTCGTCGCGACGGCACGGGCGCAGGGGCCGACGGCAAGCGGCCAGATCGAGTTCGGAGTGCGAACCCTCTGGGACAAGTTGGCGCGGTCATCGTCGAAGTTCTCGGAGTACGAGGCGATCCCGCGGGGGCTGTTCATCAGCCAGGCGACCGCCGGTCTGAACTGGGGCGCGACCGGGTACTACGTGACGCTTCGCGCGCGGGACGCGCTGGAGGGGGACCAGCAGGTCCGCCTGCGTGGTGGCCGCCATGGACGGTGGGAGTTCGGGCTCGAGTTCGACCGGCTCCCGCACGCCTTTTCGAACACCGGACGCTCCATCTACACCCAGACCGCACCGGGTGTCTTCCGCCTCCCGGACGACGTGCAGGAGCGGCTCAGGACGATCTCCACGACCGACATCGATCCCACGTTGGCGGGCCGCCAGATCGACACGGTGCGGCTTGGGGCGCTCGTGAATGGCCTGGCACGACCCGTGGCCCTCTCGTTACGACGCGAGCGTGCTGCGGCGACGTTCCGGTACAACCCCGTGCCAAAGTGGGACATGAAGCTTCGATACAGCGAGGAGAACCAAGTTGGGACCCGGCCCTTCGGGGCCACCTTCTCCTTCAACCCCTCCGAACAGCCTGAACCGATCAACTACCGGACCCGGCAGTTCCAGGCAAACCTGCAATGGTCCGACAGGGCCTGGACCGTGCAGCTGGGATACGCGGGCTCGTTCTTCCACAATCGCGTTAGCGCCCTGGTCTGGGACAACCCGTTCCGGGAAGCGGACGTCGCCGGGAACCCGGCCGCGGGCCAGATCGACATGTACCCGTCGAACAGGACGCATCAGGGCACGCTGACGGCGGCCGTCAGCAGGCTGCCGTTCGGATCCCGCGTGACGGTCACCGCCGCCTACGGCGTCATGCTGCAGGACGACTCGCTGCTGCCCTTCACGATCAACACGGCGATTACGACCGCTCCTGCTCTGCCCGCCGCCACCGCGTCGGGAAAATTGAGGACGCTGCTCCTGAGTACCACCGCGGTGAGCCGACCGGTCCGCGACCTGACGCTGACGTTCCGCTATCGCAGCTACGAACGCGACAACCAGACGCCGAGCCTCGTGTTCTCCGACTATGTGCGGACGGATCAGACTTTGGATACGACCAACCGGCGCAACCTCCCGGTCGGGTACACCCGGCAGAACGCGGGCGTGGAAGCCTCATGGCGGGTGCTTTCGCCGGTCTCCCTGAAGGCGGGATACGACTGGGAGGGTTGGGACAGGGTGCATCGCGAGACACCCTCCACCAGCGAGCGCACCCTTGGCGGGGCGGTGAATGTGGACGGTGGCCGCGGGCTCTTCGTCCGGGCCTCGTTCCGTCGCTCCACTCGGACGGCACACGACTACGAGGCTGAGAGAGTGGCGGAGGAAGCCTTCCCCGCCGGAGAGCCGGGGCTTGGCCAGCTCGATGTGCTGCGCAAGTTCGATCAGGCCAGCCGGGAGCGAAGCCGGGCGGAACTCGTCGCCCGAGTCAGTCCGCTGGACAACCTCGACCTGTCGGCGAGCTACTCGCTGACCGACGACGACTACAACGAGAGCGCGTACGGGATGCTCACGAGCCGGGGCGCGGGCCCGTCGCTCCAGGCGACGTACAGTCCCACCCCGCGCTTAACTTTGTTCGCCGAGTACGCCCACGAGCAGAATACCATCAGCATGCGGTCGAGGCAGCGCACGCCCGCGACGGCCACGGCCCCGGTCAACGACAAGCCGGACAACGACTGGGTGAGCGACGTGCGGGACCGCGCCAACATCTACTCCATGGGGCTCTCCGGCGAGCTGCTCCCTGCGCGGCTGCGCGCCGATCTGAGCTACAGTGTCTCCGACGGGAACGGTCTGACACGGACCCGGACGCCGGGGACCCCGGACCTCGTCACCACCGCTAGGGACTATCCCCAGACTACCAGCAACCTCAGGACCGCCCGCGCCACGTTCACGTACGCCCTCGCTCGGCAGGTCGATCTGCGGTTCGCGTGGCGCTACTACCGGTACGACGAGGTTGACTACGCGCTGGACCCCATGTTGCCGTTCATGGGCTTCTACGACGGCTCCTCGGCAGCGACCGTGTGGCTGGGAGCCACCCGACCGGGCCATCGGGCGCACGTAGCGGCGCTGAGCATGGCCTACAGGCTCTGAGCGTGCAGGGAGGTCCGGTGCGTGGATTGACGTTGTGCTCGCTGGTTGCGCTCGCCGCATTGCTCGGAGCGCACCGGGGACAGACGCCCGCCACGGGGCGGGATGTCTATCGCACACGCTGCGCGATGTGCCACGGCCCGGAGGGCCGCGGCGACGGACCGGCCGGTGCTGCGCTGACCCCTCGAGCGACGAACCTGACTGTCGGCGCGGACCTGACGGCGGTTTCGGATTCGGTGGTGAGGGCGATCGTCACGAGCGGGCGGCGCGGCATGCCGGCGTTCGGCCGGATGCTGACGCGCGCACAAACCGATTCCGTCGTGGCGTACTTGCGGACGCTGCGGCACTGACCAGGCGGTGGCGGGGGTGCCGCGGCGAAGAATCCCCTTCCGGCTCCTTGTTTGGCTCGCCGCCGGGTGCGCGGCAAGCCTGCTCCCCGGGGGCTGCGGTGCGGACGCGCGACAAGCGGCAACAAGACCCGAGCCGCGCGCCTGCTGCGGCTGACCCGGGATACCTTGCGCTACCGGCTGGAGAAGTACGGCATCGGATAGCGGCCGGTGGGGCATCTGCCCCGGTCCGCCAGCGGCATCTCACCCGGCCCGGCGGTGCGCCGGATGGCACCACGTTCCGCAACTTCATACCCAGTAACGAGTACGAGGCGCAACGCACCCGCGGCCCGTTTGGTGCTAGGGAAGCACTCGGTGTCACCTGCGGGATCACGCGGATGCACTCGCCACTCCCGCGCCGTTGGGCATACAGCCTTAAGGAGGGGGCATGCGAAAGACGGTCATGTGGACGGCGATCGCCCTGAGCGGTATCGCCGCGCCGCCGGTGTTGGCGCAGGGACTCATCGTCAGCGGATACGCGACCGAGGAGCTCGAGGTGAATCTCACCAAGCCGAGAGCGAACACGTTCGACGCCCAGAACTTCAACCTGATCTTCCTGGGGCAGCTTGGCGGCGACGTGTTTGCCGCGGCGGAAGTCGAGTACGAGCACGGGGGCGAGGAGATCGAGTTCGAGTACGGCTACCTGGCGTTCACCCGGTGGTCGTTCGCGAACATCGTCGCCGGCAAGTTCCTGGTGCCGTTCGGACGCTTCAACGCCGACCTGCACCCGGCGTGGATCAGCCGGATCCCGGGTCGGCCGCTGCCGAACGATGCCATCCTTCCGGTGGGCTACAGCGACGTCGGCGTGATGGTACGCGGCGCCGCCGCGGCGGGCACCGCCGGGCGCTTCACGTACGACGTGTGGGGCGTGAACGGCCTCGCCGGGGACGCGGGCTCGGGCATCCGCGGCATGCGCGACAACAACGTGGACGCGGACAACAACATCGCGCTTGGCGCGAGGGCCGGGTTCGTCAGCACCATGGGCTTCGACGTGGGTGCCTCGTTGTACAACGGCGTGTACTGCGACTCCGCGTGCAGCAGCAGCAGCGGGGACCTCAACCTCCGCATTCTCGGGTTCGACGCCACCTACCGCCGCGGCCTGATGGAGGTTCGCGGCGAGTGGATGCAGGCCGCGCAGGACACGTCCCTGACGGCCGACGTAACCAAGAGCGGCTTCTACGTGCAGGGGTCGTACCTTTTCGTGCCGACGGTCGAGGCCGCCTTGCGGTTGTCTCAGGTGGACTTCCCGGATGCTGCCAACGACAAGCGGCGTATCAGCCTGGGCTTCAGCCTGTATCCGTCTGATGCGGCTGCGGTGCGGATTTTCTACAACATCAACAGGCATTTCGGCAGCGGCGTCACGGACCCCAAGGACGACTCGTTCATCGTGCAGTTCACGGTGGGCTTCTAGGAGGAGCGCGACATGAACACAACTTGCAAGCGCACGGCGCCGTTCGTCGCCGTAACGTCCCTCGCGGCGCTTCTGCTCCTGCCTCCGCGGCTCGCAGCCCAGGCGGCGAGTGGCCCCGAGGTGTGGGCGGCCAACTGCGGGAGCTGCCACCGGCTTCGCTCCCTGGAGACGTACACTGCATCGCAGTGGAACACCATTGCCACCCACATGGGATTGGTGGCACGCCTCACGGGGGCCGAAACGCGCGCGGTGCGCGAGTTTCTGGTGAATTCGGCGCGGGCCCGGGCGGCGGCCGAGACGGCACGCCTGCTGGCCCCGGACCTCGCGGGTGTCCCGGCCACCGGAACATCGGGCGGCGCCCAAGGCGCCGCGGTGATGACCCGCGAGAGTGGAAATATCGATCCGGTGGCGGGGCGGGACATCTACCGTGCCAGCTGTGCGGCGTGCCACGGCCCGGAGGGGCGCGGAAACGGGCCGGCTGCGGTGGCGTTGAACCCCCGGCCGACAGACTTCACCAACGCGGCACAGCGCCAGACGACGACGGACTCCGCGATCGGCGATGTGATCGAGCATGGTCGTCGCACTATGCCGGCGTTCGGGCGGACGCTGACGAGCACGCAGATCGACTCCCTGGTAGCGCACCTGAAGACGTTCCGGCGCTAGCCAGCCGGGGGAGGAGGGATGCAGCGTGTCGCGCCGGCTCGGAGTGGGAGCCGCGCTCCTCGTCTGCGTCGTCGCGTGCCGCGAGAATCCGCCGCCCCGGCCCGCAGCCGAGGTGGCGGTGTCCGCGCGTCCCGGCGCAGCAGCCGCGTTCGGGACGGCCCTCGACTCCGTCCCCTCGGTGGCGCAGCGGCCCCTGACCCCGCTGCAACTGGAGGGGCAGCAGGCCTATAACACGTTGTGCTGGACCTGCCACGGGCTCTACGGGCACGGTGACGGTCCCGCGGCCCGGGGATTCGCGGACCCCTTGCCGGATCTGGCGAGGGTCGCCCGACTCCGGTCGGACGCCGAGATCATGGAACGGATGTCCAGGCCGCGTGCCCCGGGAGCGGGAGGCCAGGCGGAGCCCCTCTGGCACGCGCTCGAGCCCGAGGCAAAGCGCGCCGCCGTGGCGTATCTGCGGAGCTTCGCCCCGACCGGATCCCAGGGAAACCCTGCCGCCGGCCGCCTCGTTTACGCCACCTACTGCGTACACTGCCACGGCGTACGTGGCGCGGGGGACGGCAGGCTGGCACCCGCGCTGGGGAGCCGCCGCGCCAGTCTTCTCCATCTCACGCTCCACGGACATGAAGCACAGGTGCTTGCGACCATCCGGCGCGGTTCTATCCGGCACGACGCATTCATGCCTGAGTGGGGGCGCGCCTTCACCGATCCGCAGTTATGGGACGTCGTTGCCTACCTTCAGGTGCTTCAAGCCACCCACTGAACGGCTCAAACACGGTCCTTTGCCCAGGCCAGCGTTGCCCTAATCGCCCGCTGCCACTCCCGCCACCGCTCGTCCGCCATCCGGCGCGGGTGGAACTCGGCGTAATGCCGGGCGGCCACGAACCCCTCCGATGACTTCCAGACGCCCGTTGCGATGCCGGCGAGACCGGCGGCACCCATCGCCGTCGTCTCGATCACATCGGGCCGGCGGATCGGCACGCCCAGGACATCGGCCTGGAACTGCATCAGCCAGTCGTTGGCCGCCGCGCCGCCGTCCACCCGCAAATCGGCGAGTGAAAGGCCGGCGTCCGCGCTCATGGCGTCCAGCACTTCCTTGGTGGAGAAGGCCATCGCCTCGAGGGCCGCGCGCGCGAGGTGCGCCTTCGAAGTGCCGCGGGTGAGACCGTAGATCGCGCCGCGGGCCTCCGGCTCCCAGTGCGGCGCGCCGAGTCCGACGAAGGCCGGGACGAAGACCACGCCGCCGGTGTCGGGCACGCTGCGTGCCAGAGTCTCGGTCTCCTTCGCGCCGGCGATGATACCGAGGCCGTCCCGCAGCCACTGCACCGCGGCGCCCGCGATGAACACGGAGCCCTCCAGTGCGTAGGCCGCCTTCCCTTCCGCATCGCACGCGACGGTCGTGAGAAGGCCATGCGTGCTGTGCGCGCGCTCCTGCCCGGTGTTCAGGAGCAGGAACGCGCCGGTCCCGTAGGTGTTCTTCGCCCCGCCGGCGGCGAAACATCCCTGTCCGAACAACGCGGCCTGCTGGTCTCCGGCGATGCCGGCGATGGGGATCTCGTGACCGAACCACTCGGCGTCGGCGAGCCCGAAGATGCCCGAGGATGGGTGGATCTCGGGCAGCAGCTCGCGCGGAACGCCGAACAGCGCGAGCAGCTCGTCGTCCCACTGGTGATGGCCGATGTCGTACAGCATCGTGCGCGACGCGTTGCTCGGATCGGTGACGTGGGCGCGGCCCTTGGAGAGCTGGTGCACGAGCCAGGAGTCCACGGTCCCGAACGCGGCGTGCTTCGGCCTGCCCAGCTCCCTGAGCAGCCACTCGAGCTTGGTTGCGGAGAAGTAGGGATCGGGGACGAGGCCGGTCTTCTCGCGGATCAGTGCGGGATCGAGCTGGCGGCAGCGCTCCGCGGTGCGGCGGTCCTGCCAGACGATGGCGCGATGGAGCGGGGCGCCGGACTTCCGGTCCCAGAGCACCGTCGTCTCGCGCTGGTTGGTGATGCCGATGGCGGTGATGTCCTTGCGGCTGACGCGGGCGTTGCCGAGCGCCTGGCGCGCGGCTTCGAGCGTGACCCGCCAGATGTCGTCCGGCTCGTGCTCCACCCAACCCGGGCGCGGGAAGTGCTGCGGAAGCTCGCGATACCCTCGACCGAGTACGCGGCCCTCCGCGTCCACGACGAGGGCGGTGCTGCCGGTGGTGCCCTGGTCGAGGGCGAGGACGGTCTTCACGCGGGTTAATGTTCGCGAAGCCGCCCTCGCCGCAAGCCTACCGCCGCGAAGCGCTGCCGAGGTAGAGGACGATCTGTTGCGTCTGCTCGGGGGTCACGCCGCTCACCCGCATGCGCTCCATGTTGCGCTCCATACGCATGACCACAGCCGGCCAGTCGGCAGAGGAGTGGGATCGTGGGTCGGGGAGCGTGTGGCAGCGACTGCAGCGCTCCTCGAACACCTCGCGTCCCGCTCCCGGCGGCAGGTTCTGGGCCACCTTGAGCGCGTTGGCGAGCACGTAGTTCAGGAGCTGCATGCGGTCGGCCGAGGTCGGGGTGACTACGCCGAGCTCTCCGTGCATCATGTCGATGCGGACCCACATCCGCCGCGCGACGGACGGCCAGTCCTGCGGCGCGTGCATCGCCGGCGACGGCAGCGCGTGACACTGGGTACAGTACGCCACGAGCAGCTGCGCTCCGCGGGAGGCCGGCTGCGGCAGGCTCTCGGCCACTAGTCCCTCCGGCGGCAGCGCGATCGTCGTCGCCGTGAGCAGCCGTCGCTCCTGCAGGTTCAGCGCGGGGTTGGCGACCGCCTGGGAAGCCACGTCCTGTGACGCCGACTCCGGTTTGCTGCAAGCGGCCAGCACGAGACCCAGGGCCAGGAACCGGAAACGGGGCATGGCGATCCTCCATGACGGTGGCAAGCGGGCGCGCAACGCGCTCATCAACTATGATTGACCGGCAGCAAGACCTCAAGACCTCGATGTCATTCGCGAGCCTCTAAAGATCACGGCGGCGTGAAGCGCAGCGACCTCATCCGACATCTGGAGAGGCACGGTTCCCGGCGCCCAAGAAACTGACCCCCAAACTGATCCCCGTGGCGCTGCAACGAAAAGCCCCGAGCCGACAACCCAATGTCGACCCGGGGCTTACACAGTCGGGACGGCGGGATTTGAACCCGCGACCCCCTGAACCCCATTCAGGTGCGCTACCGGACTGCGCTACGTCCCGTCGATCCTGCAACCAGACCGGTACTTCGTGGGGTCGCGGGTTCCCGCGATCCCCCTGATTCGATGCCCCGAGCAACGCGAGGGGCGAGAACGGCTGCGGTCGCCGAGTGAGCGACCCGTCGCGAACCCGGCGACTGCGGCACACCCCATTCAGGTGCGCTACCGGACTGCGCTACGTCTCGTCGATCCTGCAACCAGACCGGTACTTCGTGGGGTCGCGGGTTCCCGCGATCCCCCTGATTCGATGCCCCGAGCAACGCGAGGGGCGAGAACGGCTGCGGTCGCCGGGTGAGCGACCCGTCGCGAACCCGGCGACTGCGGCACACCCCATTCAGGTGCGCTACCGGACTGCGCTACGTCCCGTAAACCGTCTTGAAGCCGCAGCGCTACCGGACTGCGCTACGTCCCGCGTAAGGCGCCGTCAATGTAGCACCTTCGCGCTCGTCTCGGCACCCGTCAGCCATGGGCCACGTCCGGGCCTTCATCCCCGGCGCCGGCCCCGGCTTCGCTGGTGACGGCCCGGTGAGGCCCCGTTGACAGCTGCATATATAATGTGCATATCTATGCATATGCGAACGACACTCATCCTGGATGACGCGCTGGTCGAGCGAGCCCGCCGGCTCACCGGCCTCACCGAGAAAACCGCGCTGGTCCACGCCGGCCTCAGGGCGCTGATCGAGCGCGAGGCCGCGCGGCGCCTGGCCGCCCTCGGCGGCACGATGCCCGACCTCGAGGCACCGCCGCGCCGCCGCTTCCCGCCCGCTCAGAAGCGCCGCCGGCGCCCGTGATCGTCCTGGCCGACACGTCGGTCTGGGTGGACCACTGGCGACGCGGCAACCCGGCCTTCGCGGAACGGCTGGCGGGCAACCACATCGCCGTCCACCCCTTCGTCCTCGGGGAGCTGGCGCTGGGCGCGATCAGCCCGCGGGCCGCGGTGCTCGCCGGCCTGAGGTCGCTCCCGGCCGCGCGCGTTGCCGACGACGACGAGGTGCTCGGGCTGATCGAGCGCCGGCGTCTCGCCGGCCGCGGCATCGGCTGGGTGGACTGCCATCTCCTCGCCTCCGCCCTGCTCGACCAGGTTCGCCTCTGGACGCTCGACCGGCGGCTCGCGCGTATCGCGACGGAGGCCGGCGCCGCCTGGACCGGATGAACCCGGCCGAATTCGGCGCGGTGCGTCAAGGCCGACTCGGCTAGCGCACGATCACCCGCTGCGTCCGCGTCTGCCCCGGCTCGTCGTATCCCACGGTGAGCCGGTATTCCCCCCGCGCCGGCGGCGTCCACCAGAAGTCGTACGTCTCCCCGATCTGCACCCGCGCCTCGGCGCGCCGCTCGACCGACTGCGCCGCCGGAAGGTCCGCTCCGTCCTTCGCCACCCAACGCCACGTCACCGGTCGGCCGCGCTGCTCGATCGCGAACCGGAGCTTCAGCGCCGCGCCGATGTTCACCAGCCGGAACCGGTGCGCCACGCCGAAGGAAAGCTCCAGCAGCTTGGGCAGCGAGTCGCCGTTCATCAGGATGTGCGGCGGGTCCTCTTCGCCATCCCACCCGGCCACCACGACGTGGTCGGTCGCGGGATCGAACCCCTGGCCGGGCTCGAGCACCACGATCGCGCCGTAGAGCCCGGCGCCCAGCTGGATGACATCGTTGAGGTGGGTGTGATAGATGAACGTCCCGGACCTCGGCACGGTGAGGTGCGCCGTGAAGGAGTCCCCCGGCGCGATCGAGGACGCGACGCTCGCGCCCATCCCGCTCCATCCCGGAACGCCGTCGGAGCGACTCTCCAGCTCGATGCCGTGCCAGTGCACCCCGGTGGCTTCCACGAGATGGTTGACGACGGTGATGTCGGTGGGCTCGCCCCGCGCCAGCACCAGGAGCGGGCCCGGAATCTCGATCGAGTCGCGCGCCGGCTCGCGCCCGTCCCGCTCGAGGACGTAGCCGAGCGCCCGCGGCGAGCGACCTCGCCGCCGCCCCTCCTGCACCAGGAGCCGGAGCGCTCGCGGATGCACGCGGTCGGGCGCGCGCCACCCGCGCGGCGCGTTAACCGTGATGCCGAGGACCAGCCCCGCCATGTGCCGGCCGACGTCGGGCGAGAGGTTCTCGTGGACGCGCTCGTCGTCACCGGAATCGGGGGGCGCGAGCCGCGCTCCGCCGGGCACGACGTGGAACGCGATGTGACAGTGGAACAGCCAGTTGCCGTCGCGGTCCGGCACCCAGCTCACCGCCATCGTCTGACGCTCCCGCATGTCCTCGGTGACGACGAGCCGCCGGCGCTCCGGGGCGTAGAGGGTGTCGGCGTAGGCGTCCCCGCGCGCGTTCACCGAGTAGTAGAAGCCGTGGAGGTGCATGGGATGCGGCCGCAGGCTCGCGTTGACCCAGCGCCAGCGCACCGTGTCGCCGATGGTGGCTTGGATGTGCTCCGTGTACGGGAAGGCGCGGCCGTTGATGGCGAGCGCGTTCCGGTAATTCACCGAGTCCACCGGCTGGCCCCAGATGTTGATCACGAAGACGCGGTCGTCGGTGCGCCCCGTCGCCGAGTCCACGACGAACGCGCCCGCGAGCTGCTCGCGCTCGACGCTGTCCGACTGCGCGCCCACTCGCGCCCGGTAGAAGTAGGTGCCCGGCGCGCCGGCGGCGAACCGCACCAGGACGCTGTCGCCGGGCCGGATCACGAGGCTGTCGCGCGCCGCGCTGCCCCAGCCGGTGGCGCCGGGGGCTCGGCGCGTCGTGAGCCCGAACACCGTGACGGTCGAATCGGGAAGGGTGTTCCGCACCGTGGCCGCGATCGTCGTGCCGGTGCGCACGCGGAGAAGCGGGCCAGGGATCCGCGGCGCCTTCCCCGTCTCCGCGAAGCCTTCCACCATCAGGCTGGGGCCGCGGTCGCTCTCGGGGCGCCACTCGGCGCGAACGACATCGAGCTGGATCGTAAGCACCCCGGTGTTCAAGCGGCCCGCCGGCTCACGATTGTCGTTGGCGCGGACCACGTGCGGGTCTTCGGCGCGGCCGCCGCACCCGGCTGCCAGAGCGGACAGCGCGAACGCGAGCGCGACGCGCGCCACGGCTCGGCGTCGCCGGGCGCCATCGAACGGCGCGCGTTGTCGGGGGGAGATCACACGGGAGCATCGGCCACTGCCGCGGCGGCGTCAAGCCTCGCCTGCCGACGCCTCAGTGGTATCATTGGTGCGTGACCATCCACGACCCGTACAACGCGTTCATCACCCGTACGCCCCGGGACGGCGCGGGGATCCGCCTGGCGGTGAAGGACCTGATCGCCACGGGCGGGGTGCGGACCACGGCGGGCTCGAGGATCCTCGCCGACTGGATCCCGCGGCGCGACGCGCCCATCGTGCGCGCGCTCAAACAGGCCGGCTACGTAGTGATCGGGAAGACGAACACCCACGAGTTCGCCTTCGGCACGACGAACGACAATCCCCACTACGGCGCCACGAAGAACCCCTGGAACCCGTCGCTCACGACCGGCGGATCCAGCGGCGGCTCCGCGGCGGCGGTGGCCGCCGGGCTGGTGCCGGTGGCGCTCGGGACCGACACCGCGGGCTCGATCCGCATTCCGGCCGCGCTGTGCGGGTGCGTGGGGTTGAAGCCGTCATACGGACTGCTGTCGACCCGCGGAATTGTGCCGCTCGCGCCCACGCTGGACACGGCGGGCCCGCTCGCTCGAACCGTGGATGAGGCCAGGCGCGCACTCGAGGCGATGACGGGCGAACGATACGCCGAAGAGCTGCCGCGCAAGCCGAGGATCGGAGTGCCGGCACACTACGTCTACGATCGGGTGGATGCGGAGGTCGAGTCGTGCGTGCGCGACGCGATCGCTTCGATCGGCGCGGAGGTGCGCGAGATCCGGATCCCGGAGCTGGAAGCGTGCGGGCAGGCGGGGATCAGCATCGTGCGGCCGGAGGCGCTCGCGTTCCACCGGCGCTGGTTCCCGGAGCGCGCGGCCGAGTATGGGGCGGACGTCGCGAAGTCGCTGCAACTGGCGAGCGAGATCTCCGCCGCGGAGTACCTGGCGGCGAGGGCGCAGCGCCGCGCGATCAGCCGGGCGATGCGGCGGGCGCTGCGCGAGGTCGATGTCCTCGCCGGACCGACGGTACCGATCCTGGCGTTCGAGAACCGGGTGGCGTACGAGCCGGTCCTGCCGGGCGGAGAGCTGCCGCGCCACGCGTTGACGAGGCTCACCTATCCGTTCAGCCTGAGCCGGCTTCCCGCGATCAGCATCCCGTGCGGGCTCTCCCGCACGGGACTGCCGATCGGACTTCAGTTAGGCGCTGGCCCACGGCGCGAGGGGTTGCTGCTCGCGGTGGCCCGCATGTTCGAAGCGAGCGTCAGCTTCCGGCCCTGGACGGCATCATGACGTGCACGTACGGGGTCCCCTTCCACATGACCCATGGCCCGCCGCTCGTCGGATGATCGGGGATGCCGTTGAGGGTGTTGAGCATGCTCCGCGGCACGATCATCATGAGGTGCGGTCCTTCCGTCCCCCACTCCTGCCCTGAATCCGGCCGCATCTTGAACGGGTCGGTCATGCTGGCCGCCTGGCCGCCCTTGAGCATGTAGGCGACGCCGACGCCGGTCGGGTTCGGGGCCCCATGAGACACGTATGCCTGCACCCAGCCCATCCACTGCGCGTCGAGGCACTGGGGATCGTCCATCGGCGAGTTGGGCTCGTCGGGGAAGCAGGTCCAGCCGTTGGTACCGGCGCGGAGCTGCGTCGGCTGCGCGCCCTCACTCGCCGGCCAATCCATGATCGTCGCTCCCTGACCGATCTCGGCAGGAGCCGCGCTCATAGCGTCGGCGATCTTCCATTCGGGCGTTCCGGGCGCCGGGCCGGCCGCCGCCGCCGCTGCGGGATGTTCGGCCGCTTCGTCTTCCTTTTCGCACGCCGCGCACAGGGCCACGAGCGCGAGGCTTGGCAGAACCAGCTGCCACTTCCGCATAACTCCTCCAGTTGAATCGGTGCCAAAGAGCGTGCATCGCGGTCGGCGTTAGCGCAATGGCGCGGAAGTGGCGGCCCGCCGCGGCCAACCCGGGGCGCACCAGAGGCCCCTGAATGCGGGGGTTGACACTTCATACGATCGTATGAATAATTCATACACTCGTATGACGCACCGGCTTTCTCGTTATCTATCCCATCTACGACGGAGCAGCTTCGCGCGACCGGCCGCGATTCAGAGCGGCGGCCCGGTCTCAGCCGCGACCGGGTTCCGGCTCGGCCGCGCCGGCGTTCCTGGAACAAGGCTGACTTGCAGGGTCGGTTCCAGGAGTCACCGAGGTACAGGCCGACCTCGGTGAGAGCACACGATCTGAGACCACAGGATCACTGTACCGACCGGCTACTGGCCGC
This sequence comes from Gemmatimonadales bacterium, assembly GCA_030697825.1. NCBI lineage: Bacteria > Pseudomonadati > Gemmatimonadota > Gemmatimonadia > Gemmatimonadales > Gemmatimonadales bacterium. The sequence goes on from JAUYOW010000272.1 coordinate 25,829, forward strand.
GGGGCGCGAGTTGTTCGCGCGTAACGGCTACGATGGCACCTCGGTCCGCGCCATTACGTCGAAGTCGAAGGCCAACCTCGGCGCCATCACCTATCACTTCGGCTCCAAGCACGTCCTCTACTACGCGGTCCTCTCGCTGCTCATGAAACCGCTCGGCAAACGGGTCAGCTTCTCCCTGTTGAGCGAGCGGCCGCCCCTCGACAAGGTCGAATCGGTGGTGCGCGTGTTCTTCGACCACATCCGTGCCAACCAGGACATGCCCGCCATCATGATTCGTGAGATAGCGAGCGGACGGCCTGTCCCGCGACTCGTCTCCGAGACGATGGGCCAGGTCCTTCAGCAGCTGTCCGCGGTTATCGCCGAGGGGCAGGCAGACGGCACCATTCGCTCCGGCGACCCGTTGCTGCTGGCGCTCAGCTGCGTCGCTCAGCCCATCTACCTCAACCTCGCGCGCCGCGCGATCGCCGCGGCGGCGGGCCTCGACCAGGACGACGCCGCCGTATTCCACCGGGTGGTGGAGCACGCGGTCGAAACCGTGCGCGCCTCCCTCAGGGCCTCATGATCGGACTACTCCTTGCCATGGCGATCCAGGACCCGGGCCGCCTGACGCTCGCGCAGACCGTGCAGCGCGCCCTCGCGCAGTACCCGACGGTCGCGGCCGCGCGCGCCGTCCGCGACCGCGCCGCCGCCGACCTCGGCGAGGCCACGGCCGGCCGCCGGCCGCGCCTCTCCTTGGACGCCTCGCTCACCCGGTTCCAGGAGCCGATGGTGGTTTTCCCGCTCCACGGCTTCGATCCGGCCAACCCGCCACTCTTCGATCGCACGCTGATCCAGTCGGGCGTGACGCTGAACTGGACCCTCTTCGACTTCGGCAACCGCGCCTCGCGCGTCCGCGCCGCCCGCGCCCTGGGCGGCGCCGCCGACGCGGCCCTCGGCGCCGCCCTGAGTCAGCTGGTAGCGCGCGCGTCGAACGCGTACCTGCGAGTGCTCACCGCGCGTGGCGTGCTCGCGGCGCAGGACCAGCGGCTCGCCGCCCTCACCGCGGAATCGGAGCGCGCGCGGCGCCTCCTCGCTGAAGGCAAAGCCGCCCGCGTCGAGATCCTCCGGGTGGCCGCCGAGCTGGCCCGCTCCCGCGCCGACCGCATCGCCACCGAGGCGCAGCTCGAGGTGGCCGAGCACGACCTCGCCCAGCTCGCGCAACTGCGCTACGACCAGGTGCACGCCGACTCGCTCGCCCCGCTCGCGCTCTCCGACACGACCCCCGCGCCCGACCGCGCCGCGATCGTGGCCCGTGCCCGTGACAGCAGCCCGGAGCTCCTCGAGGTGCGCCGCCGCTCCGAGGCGGCGCAGGCGGGGCTCGTCGCGGCCCGCGCCACGCGCTTCCCGGAGCTTCGTCTCAGCAGCGGCTACTTCGACCGCGGCCGCGGCTCCGGCGACTTCAAAGCCGAGTGGCAGGCCGGCGTGGGCCTCTCCTACGCGCTCTACACCGGCGGCAGCCGGTCCAGCCAGATCAGCCGCGCCGACGCCGACCGGCGTGGGGCCGGCGAGCAGCTCCGGCTCGCCGAGCTCAACGTCGAACAGGGCGTGGACCGCGCCCTCGCGGCGGTGCGCGAGGCCCACGCGCGGGTGGCCGCGCTCCAGAGCGCGGTGGAGCAGTCGGAAGAAGTGGCCCGCATCGAGCGGCTCTCTCTCGAAGTGGGCTCCGGCACGCAGACCGACTATCTCGACGCCGAGGCGAACCTCCTGCGCGCCCGCGCCAGCCTGATCGAGGTGCGGAACGCGGAGATCTCCGCGCGCATCGAGCTGGCCCGGATCGCGGGCGAGCTGTCCCCCGACTGGATCACGACCAAGGTGACACATGGACCGTAGGCGCATCCTCATCCCGTTGGCCGCCATTGCGGCCATCGCCATCGCCCTGAAGCTCACCGTCTTCAGGAGTGACGGCGCCGACGGCGGGCTCGAAGCTTCGGGCACGGTAGAGGCCACGGAGGCCGAGCTGGGCTTCCAGGTCCCGGGCCGCATCGAGGCGATCCTGGTGCGTGAGGGCGATCGGGTCACCGCGGGCCAGGAACTGGCCCGACTCGACCGCGCGGAGCTGGACGCGCGGAAGCAGCAGGTACAGGCGCAGCTCGCCGCGGCTCGGGCGCTCCTCTCCGAGATGGAGTCGGGGGCGCGGAGCGAAGAGGTCGCGCAGGCGCGCGAGGCGCTGCGCGCCGCGAACGAGCGATACGCCGACGCGCGGCGCGACCTGGACCGCACCCAGCGTCTGGTGGAAGGCGGCGCACTCTCCCAGGAGAGGCTGGACCGCGCCCGCCTCCAGCTCGAGCTGCTCCAGAGCCAGCGCGACCAGGCCCAGCAGCAGGTCCAGCTGGTCGAAACGGGCCCGCGCCGCGAGCGCATCGAAGGACAACGCGCCTCGGTGGCGCAGGCTGAAGCAGCGGTCCGCCAGATTGACGCGTCGCTCGCCAACGCGGTGATCCGCGCGCCGTTCGCCGGAGTCGTCACCGTGAAGGACCGCGAGCTCGGCGAGACGGTCGGCGCGGGCGCGCCCGTCCTCACCATCATGAACCTCGACGACCGATGGGTCCGGATCTACATCCGCGAAGACCGCATCGGCGCGGTTCGCATCGGCGAGGACGCGACCATCACCGCCGACACCTATCCGGGCCGGACGTACCGCGGCCAAGTGGCGTTCATCGCCAGCCAGGCCGAGTTCACGCCGCGCAACGTGCAGACCGCCGAAGAGCGAGTGAAGCTGGTGTACGCGGTGAAGGTGCGCGTGACCCAGGATTCGACCTACGACCTTAAGCCGGGGATCCCGGCAGACGTCAGGCTCAGCGGGAGCCGGGAGCCGGGAGCCGTTCCTTGAGTGCCGCCGTTCAGCTTCGCGGCCTAACGAGGACATTCGGGGAACTGACAGCCGTGGACGGGCTCACGTTCGACGTGCAGCCCGGAATGCTGTTCGGCCTGGTCGGTCCCGACGGCGCGGGGAAAACGACGACGCTCAGGATGCTGGCGGGAGTGCTCCGCCCCACGTCGGGCGACGCGCTGGTAGGCGGCGTCAGCGTCGCGACGGATCCCGAGGGCGTGAAGCACCGGATCGCCTACATGAGCCAGCGCTTCGGCCTCTACACCGATCTCACCGTCCGCGAGAACATCGACTTCTACGCCGACCTCTACCAGGTGCCCAAGGCCGAGCGCCCCGCCCGCCTGGAGCGGCTCTACCGCTTCTCGAACCTCGGCACCTTCGAGGACCGGCTCGCTGGGAAGCTCTCGGGCGGGATGAAGCAGAAGCTCTCGCTCTGCTGCGCGCTCATCCACCACCCGGAGATCCTGCTCCTCGACGAGCCGACCTTCGGCGTGGACCCGATCAGCCGCCGCGAGCTGTGGCAGATCATCCGCGACAACGTCGCGGAAGGGATGACGGTGCTCATCACGACCTCCGCGCCGGAGGAAGCCGAGCGTTGCGACGACGTCGCACTGCTTTCGGAAGGGCGGCTCGTCCCCGGCAAGCGCGTAACGAATCCCCCGCCGCTCGAGCACCCGGACAGCCACGTCGGCGCCGAGCCGGCGGTGAGCGTGCGCGACCTCACCCGCACCTTCGGCGACTTCACCGCGGTCAGCCACATCTCGTTCGAGGTGCCCCGGGGCGAGATCTTCGGCTTCCTAGGCCCCAACGGCGCCGGGAAGACGACCACGATCAAGATGCTCGCGGGCCTCCTGTCGCCTACCGGCGGCACGGGCGTCGTAGCCGGGCACGACGTCCGAACCGACAGCGAGTGGATCAAGCAACGCATCGGCTACATGTCGCAGCTCTTCTCGCTCTACAACGACCTGACGGTGGAGGAGAACATCGCCTTCTTCGCGGGGCTCTACGAGGTGACGGGCGAGCGGCTCGACGCGCGCCGAGACTGGGTGCTGGCCATGTCGGGACTCGCCGACCAGCGGCACCGGATGACGGCCGAGTTGCCGCTCGGCTTCAAGCAGCGCCTCGCGTTGGGCTGCGCGATGCTGCACCAGCCGCCCATCCTGTTCCTCGACGAACCGACGTCCGGCGTGGATCCGGCGGCGCGGCGCAGCTTCTGGGAACTCATCTACCGGCTCGCCGACGGCGGGACGACCGTCTTCGTCAGCACCCACTATATGGAGGAGGCGGAGTACTGCCACCGCGTGGCGCTGATGAACCGGGGCAAGGTGATCGCGCTCGACACGCCGGGCGCGCTGAAGGCGGAGCTGGGCGTGCCGACGCTCGAGGACGTGTTCGTCACGATGGTCGAACGCAGCGGCGGGCAGGTGATCGGATGATGGCCGGCGGCCAACGCCCAACGGCTACCGGCTAACGGCTAACGGCCGCCCATGATACGCCTCGGACGCCTGCTCGCCGTCTCCCGCAAGGAGGTCATCCAGCTGCGCCGCGACCCGCGCAGCCTCGGCATGGCGTTCGTGGTGCCGGCGCTGCTGACGCTGCTGTTCGGCTACGTCATCACCTTCGATGTGCGCGACATCAGGTTGGGCGTCCTGGATCACGACGGCACGCAACCGAGCCGCGACCTGGTGCAATCGTTCGCGTCGTCGGGGTATTTCCGCGTCCACCGTCACCTCGAGCGCGACGCCGAAGTCGGGCCGCTGCTCGAGAGAGGGGACGTGCGGCTGGTGATGGTGATCCCGCCCGGGTTCTCCCGGGACCTCGCTTCGGGCCGGCCGGCGCCGGTGCAGGCGCTGGTGGACGGCGGGGACGCGAACACCGCATCCATCGCGATGAACTACGCCCGCGGCATCGTGACCGCGTACTCGGCGCGCGCGGTGCTCCGCGGCAGGCCCCTGGTCCCGCCGGTGTCCATCGAGGCGCGCGTCTGGTACAACGAGGAATTGAAGAGCAGCAACATGGTGGTGCCCGGCCTCGTCGCGGTCATCATGATGATCATCGCCGCGATGCTCACCGCGCTCACCGTGGCGCGCGAGTGGGAGCGCGGCACCATGGAGCAGCTCGCCGCCACGCCCGTGCACCGGGTCGAGGTCATCTTCGGGAAGCTCCTGCCCTACCTCGCCATCGGCCTGATAGACGTCGCGGTCGCCGTAACCATGGCGGTCACCATCTTCGGCGTGCCATTCCGGGGGAACCCGCTCTTCCTGCTCGCGATGTCGTTCCTCTTCCTGCTCGGCTCGTTAGGCCTCGGGATATTCATCAGCGCCGCCATCAAGTCGCAGCTCCTCGCCACGCAGATCGCGATGCTCGCGACCTACATGCCCTCGCTGTTGCTCTCGGGGTTGATCTTCGACATCGGCGGGTTCCCGCCGGCGCTGAAGGTCGTTTCCGCGCTGGTGCCTGCCCGCTACTTCGTCACCGTGTTGCGCGGCGTCTTCCTGAAGGGCGTCGGGCCGGACGTGCTCTGGGAGCAAGGGCTCGGCATGATCGTCTTCGCGGTGGTCGGACTCACTCTCGCCGTGCGCGCGTTCCGCAAGGAGATCGGGTGATCGGAGGCCGGGTGAACCTGGGCCGGCTGCTGCAGCTGGTGCGCAAGGAGTTCCGGCAGATGCTTCGGGATCCGCGTTCCAAGCGGATGCTCTTCGTGTCGCCCATCATCCAGCTCCTCCTCTTCGGGTACGCGGTGAACACCGACGTGCGCAAGGTGAAGACGTTCGTGGTGGACCACGATCGCACCGCGGTCTCGCGCGAGCTGGTGGAGAGCTTCCAGGCCTCGGGCTACTTCCGGGTCGTGGGCACGGGCGACCGGCCCCAGGAGCTGGTCGACGCGCTCGACCACGGGGACGCGCTGGTGGGACTGGAGATCCCGCGCGGTTTCTCCGCCGACCTCGCGGCGGGGCGCACCGGGCGGGTGCAGGTGCTGCTCGACGGGACCAGCTCGAATACCGCCAACGTCGCGCAGGGCTACGCGACGCAGATCATAGAACAATTCGCAGACGCGCAGACGCGCAGTGGCCGGCAGTCGTCAGGCGGCCGGCGTGGACCTGCGAGCCCGCGCGTGGTATAACCCCGACCTCCGGAGCCAGGTGTACAACGTGCCGGGCGTGATCGCCACGATCGTCATGCTGATGGGGCTGCTGCTCACTTCGCTCGCGGTGGTGCGCGAGCGGGAGATCGGGACCCTCGAGCAGCTGATGGTGAGCCCGCTCACGCCGAGCGAGCTGATCCTCGGCAAGACGCTGCCGGTGGTAGTCGTGGCGTTCGCGGACCTCTTCCTCGTCACCGCGGTGGCGCTGCTGTGGTTCCACGTCCCGCTCCGCGGCAGTCTTGCGCTGCTCCTCCTGGCGAGCGCGTTCTACATCCTGTCGGGGCTCGGGATCGGGCTGCTCATCTCGACGGTGTCGAACACGCAGCAGGAAGCCTTCATGTCGATGTTCTTCTTCTTCCTGCCGGCGCTGATCCTGTCGGGCTTCATGTACCCGGTCGAGAACATGGCGGTCTTCTTCCGGTACGTGACGCTGCTGAACCCGGTGCGGCACTATCTGGTGGTGGTGCGGGGGATATTCCTCAAGGGAGCGGGATGGGAGGCGTTGTGGCCGCAGATAACGACGCTCGCGGTGATGGGAGTGATGGTGCTATGGTTCGCCACCACGCGGTTCCACAAGACGACAGTGTGACAGGTGGCGGTAGGATTGCAGAGTTGCAGAGTTGCAGAGTTGCAGCGGTTGGCAGGGAGCAGGGGGCAGGCACGCATGGACCGACACTGGCACGACCGCGCCGCCGTCGTTGCTCGCTGGGCCGGGCTCGCCGTCGTGTTGGCCGGCGCCGTCCTGGTGCTCTGGATGACGCGCTTCTTCACCGAATGGCCGGAGACGTACGTAGGCAGCGGGCCTTCGATGGAGCCCACGGTGAAGCCGGGCGAGTACTTCACGGTGCGCTCGCCGGTGGGCGAGCTGCGCCCCGGGATGCTGGTGATCTTCCGGTTCGTTCACGAGGACGGGACGGTCTTCCACGTGCTGCGCCGGCTCGCCGCACTGCCGGGCGACACGATCGCGATGCGCGAGGGCCGCGCGATCCTCAACGGCCGGCCCACCGATTGGCCGTTCCGCGTGCTCGAGCCTCGCGCATCGCGATCGCAGCTGGCGCGGACGCCGGACCTCTACACGTGGGGGCCGTGGGTCGTGCCGCGCGACTCGGTCGTCCTGCTCTCCGACACGCGCGACATCGTCGGCTGGCCCGACAGTCGTTTCCTCGGCTTCATCCCCGGGACCGCGCTGGAATCGGAGGCGGGGCGCATGCTCTGGGCGCCGACCCGCGGCGGGATGTTCCTGCGGCGGTTGCGCTGACGTGAGGTCGAAGACCGTGCTGCTGCGTCTTCTCGTGATGGCCGCGGCCGTTTACGTCGCACTCGGCGTGCTGCTCTTCTTCGCGCGGGATTTCCTCGTCTTCCCCGGGCGCCACGACGCCACCCCGGAGCCGCGGCGCGTCGGTATCGCCGACGGTGAGAAGGTCACCGTGACGACGGCGGACGGCGAGCGGCTGGTCGGCTGGTATCTTCCCCCCCGCGACACCGTTGGCCGGCGCGCGGGCGCCGTGCTCTGGTTCCACGGCAACGGCGAGACGATCGGCGGGATCGGCCCCGTGCTGCGCGAGTTCCGGCCTCCGCAAGCGGCCCTCCTCGCGCTCGACTACCGCGGCTACGGCGAGTCATCGGGGCGCGCCGGCATCGAGGGCACGCAGCGCGATGCCGAAGCGGCGTGGGCCTGGCTCGCTTCCCGACCCGAGATCGACTCTACGCGGATCGTGGTATACGGCCGGTCGGTGGGGAGCGGTCCCGCGGTTTTCCTCGCGGCGGCACGACCCGTGGCGGGACTGGTGCTCGAGTCCGCGTTCACGTCGCTCCGCGACATGGCGCGCGTCCACTACCCCATCTTCCCGTCTTTCATCGCCGGCCACGGCTTCGACAACCTCGCGCTCATGGGCCGGATCGACTGTCCGGTGCTCTTCGTGCACGGCGATGCCGACCAGCTGATCCCCATCACGATGGGACGGCGGCTCGCCGAACAGGCCGGGGCGCGCGGCGAATCGCTGGTGCTCCCCGGCGCCGACCACAACGACACGTACGACTCGGGCGGCGACGCGTACGTCGCGCGGGTGCAGGCGTTCATCACGCGCGTGACCGCGCCTTGACACCCCGGAGGCCACCCCGTAAGGTGGCCCGAAGGTGACCGATTGCATCGATCTCGCGCGCCGGCTCATCGCCATCCCGTCCGTCACCGGCGACGAGGCGAAGGTGGCGCAGTTCCTGGCGATCCACCTCGAGGGTCTGGGCTGGCACGTGGAGCTGCAGGAGGCGGCTCCGGGCCGGCCCAACGTGATCGCGACGACCGATTCCCCGCCCCGCGTGGTGTTGAGCACGCACCTCGACACGGTGCCGCCGCACTACCCGCCTCGGGAGGACGACACCCACCTCTACGGCCGCGGCGCGTGCGACGCCAAGGGGATCGCGGCGGCGATGGTCGAAGCCGCCGAGCGGCTGCGGGCCGAGGGCGTGACCGGGATCGGGCTGCTGTTCGTGGTGGACGAGGAGATGGACAGCGTGGGCGCGCACGCAGCCAACGCTCACCCGCTCGCGCGCGAATGCCGGTGGCTCATCGACGGCGAGCCGACGGAGAACCTGCTGGCGCTGGGCTCCAAGGGCTCGCTTCGTTTCACCCTGCGCACCGAGGGTACGGGTGGCCACTCGGCGTACCCGGAACGCGGCGCTTCGGCCATCGATGCGTTGCTCGACGTGCTCTCCGACGTGCGGGCGGTACGCTGGCCGAAGAACGGTGTCATGGGCGAGACGACGTGCAACATCGGCGTGGTGGAGGGCGGGACGCGGCCCAACGTCATCGCGGAGGCGGCGCACGCGGACCTCCAGATCCGGCTGGTCACGGATCCGGGGCCGGTGCGCCGGCTGCTCGAGGAAGCGGTCCGCGGCCGCGCCAAGATAGACGTTCACACCTGCGTGAGCCCGGTGCGCCTGACGGCGCCCTCCCTCCCGGGGTTCGACACGGGCATCGTGGCTTTCACGACCGACATCCCCAATCTCTCCAACTGGGGCTCGCCCTTGCTCCTCGGTCCTGGATCCATCCACGTGGCGCACACGGCGGACGAGCACATCGCGAAGGGGGACCTCCAGCGCGGCGCCGACCTGTATGTGCGCCTGGTGCGCGCGCTATGAAGCTGGCCTTCTTCGGCGACGGCGGGATGGGGAGCGTGGCGATCGCGCGGGCGCGGGCGGAGGGGCACGACGTCGGCGCCGTGATGACCGCGAAGGAGTCGTCGGTCGGGCAGCGCGAGTTGGCGGCGATGCTCAAAGGGCACGACGCCGCCATCGACTTCTCGGTGGGCAAGGCGGTGTTCGCGCACGCCACGGCGTGCGTGCTGGCGGGCGTGCCGTTGGTCGAGGGCACTACGGGATGGAAGAAGGACGAGCGCGGCACTCTCCAGTTCGTCGAGGATGCGGGCGGGTCGATGGTATACGGGCCGAACTTCTCGCTCGGCGTGAACGTCTTCTTCCGGGCGGTGGCCGGCGCGGCGGAGCTGCTAGCCAGGTTCGGCGGCTACGACGCGTTCGTCGAGGAGGCGCATCACGCCGGGAAAAAGGACTCCCCCTCTGGCACGGCGATCATGCTAAGGGACATCCTTCAGAGCAAGCTCGGCAAGGAGCCGCCGGTGGCGAGCATCCGGGCCGGACACAACCCCGGCACGCATCGGGTCGGCTTCGACTCGGCCGCGGACGAGATCACGCTCACGCACACGGCCCGCTCGCGCGAAGGCTTCGCGGCGGGGGCGCTGCTCGCGGCGAAGTGGATCGCGAAGCGGCGCGGCGTGTACGCCTTCTCGGAGGTGCTCGACGACATCCTGGGCATGAAAGGGAAGGCCAGATGACGATGCGCGTGGGATGGCTCCAGGGCTGCGCGACGGCGCTGGTCACTCCGTTCACCGCCACGGGGAGCGTGGACGAGGAGCGGATTTGCGCGCTGCTCGAGCGCCAGATCGCGGGCGGGGTGCGGGTCCTGGTGCCGTGCGGGACCACGGGCGAGGGCGCCACTCTGACGGACGTCGAACAGCAGCTGGTCATCCGAATCACGATCAACGTCGCTGAGGGCCGGGCGCGAGTGATCGCGGGCGTGGGGAGCAACTCCACCGCCGTCACGGTGGACCGGGCGCGGGCCGCGAAGGGCGCCGGAGCGGACGCGGTGCTGGTGGTGGCGCCATACTACAACAAGCCGACGCAGCCCGGCCTCCTCGCGCACTTCTCGGCGGTCGCCGAGGCGGTTGAGGGCCTGCCGGTCGTCATGTACAACGTGCCGGGGCGCACGGCCTCCAACATCAGCGCGGCCACGACGCTCCAGCTCGCGCGCGAGGTCCCGAACATCGCGGGCGTCAAGGAGGCGTCGGGCGATCTCGCTCAGATGATGGCGATCCTTCGCGACCGGCCGGCGGGGTTCCGCGTTCTGTCCGGCGACGATGCCGTCACGTTGCCGCTGATCGCCCTCGGCGCGGACGGGATCATCTCCGTCGTCTCGAACGAAGTCCCCGACCGGATGGCGCAGCTCACGGAGAGTGCGCTAGCGGGTGACTGGAAAGCGGCGCGGGCGCTGCATTATCGGCTGCTGCCGCTCATGGAGGCCAACTTCATCGAGTCCAATCCCGGCCCGGTCAAGGCGGCGATGGCGCTGATGGGCCTCCTGGAGGAGCAGTTGCGGCTCCCGCTCGTTCCGGTGCAGGAGAAGACGCGGGCGCGGCTACGCGAAGTCCTGGCCGAGCTCGGCCTTCCGGAACGGGCGACGCATGTCGCTGCGTGAGCGCATCCTCGCGGCCTCCGCACCGGGTCGCACCGATTTCACCGACGACGACCGCGCCCTCTTCGCCGAGTTCAAGGCGGCGTTGAACGTCGGCGCGATCCGGGCGGCCACCCGCGGCGCCGACGGGACGTGGACCGCGAACGCCTGGGTGAAACAGGGCATCCTGCTCGGCTTCCGGATGGGCGTCCTGGTGGACATGTCGGTGGACGGCACGCTGCGCTTCTTCGACAAGGACACCTATCCGGTCCGCGCGACCGGCCTGGGCGACCGGATCCGAATAGTCCCCGGCGGCTCGACCATCCGGGACGGGTGTTTCGTGGCGGCAGGGGTGGTCTGCATGCCTCCGATGTTCATCAACGTGGGCGCGTACGTGGACGAGGGGACGATGATAGACAGCCACGCGCTGGTGGGCTCTTGCGCGCAGATCGGGAAGCGGGTCCATCTCTCCGCGGCGGCGCAGGTGGGTGGAGTGCTGGAGCCGGCGGGGGCGCTGCCGGTGATCATCGAAGACGACGTACTGGTGGGCGGCGGGTGCGGCGTCTACGAAGGCACGATCGTTCGCCAGGGGGCGGTCCTCGCGGCGGGGACGGTCCTGACTGGAGCGATGCCGGTCTACGACTTGGTGCACGGCAAGGTGTACCGGCGGGGTGAGAACGGGGTGCTGGAGATCCCGGCAGGCGCGGTAGTGGTGCCGGGTTCGCGCGCGTTGGGCGGGGCGCAGGCGGAGAAGTGGCGGCTCTCGCTCTATGCGCCGGTGATCATGAAGTACCGGGACGACAAGACGGACGCGGCGACGCAGCTCGAGGACGCGCTCCGGTAAGAAGGGCACCTATCGCGGTCATCATTCGTGCATCATCTCGACATTGAGGAGCCATTGACGAAGGGTGTGCTCGGGCACTTTGGGCGGGGCGTTGGAGGTGCGCGTCGCGAGGTCTACGTAGGAACATTCGCGGATTGACCGGTGCCCGGCGAGCTAGTACTCTTACACGCGTGCGTAGTTGCTTTTGAGTCTCAATCTCAACTGCCGAGACCAGTCAAGTGACCAGTATCAATGCGTAGTCGCATCCCCCTTCTCCTCGCCGTGGCACTCTCCGCCACCGGACAGCTCGGAGCCCAGAGTCGCCAGCTGCCGGAGGATTCCAAGGACACACTCCGCCTGGCGGAGATCAGGGTGGTCGGGACTGCCGATGCGCTGGCCGCAATCCCCGGATCGGGCGCGCTCATCGACGGCATATCTCTCTCGCGATGGCACGTGCTCACCGTGAACGAAGCGCTGCGGCGCGTTCCCGGCGTGCACGCGCGCGATGAGGAAGGCTTCGGCCTGAGGCCCAACATCGGCATCCGCGGCCTCAACCCTACCCGCTCGACCAAGGTCCTGCTCCTCGAGGACGGCATTCCCCTGACACTCGCCCCCTATGGGGACAACGCCAGCTACTATCATCCGCCGGTCGGCCGCTTCGCTCGAATCGAGGTGCTGAAGGGTTCGGGCCAGATCCTTTTCGGGCCGCAGACCATCGGCGGCGTCATCAACTACGTGACGCCGTCCATCCCGGATCGGCGAGCCGGCACGCTCACCGTCTCGGGCGGCAGCCGCGAGAACCGCAGCGCGATGGCGCGTTTCGGCGGCACGTGGGGACCGGTGGGCGCGATGGCGAACCTCTCCCACAGATCCGGCGACGGGGTGCGCGCCAACACCGGCTCGCGGCTCGACGACGGCACGATCAAGACCACCCTGGCGCTCGGGGCCGGCCACAACCTGACGCTGCGCGGCAACGTTTTCCGTGAGCGCTCGAACGTCACCTACTCCGGGCTCACCGAGGCCGAGTGGGCGGCCGATCCAAGAGCCAATCCGTTCCGGAACGACTCGATGCTGCTCGACCGCTGGGGCGCGTCGGCCACCGACCGCCTTGAGCTGGGCCGCGGAGTCACTCTGCTCACCACCATTTACGGCTACGGCGTGAGCCGCGACTGGTGGCGGCAGTCGAGCAACTCCGAGCAGCGCCCGAACGACCGATCAGACCCGGCGTGCGGAGGGATGCAAAACCTCAACACCACCTGCGGCAACCAGGGCCGGCTGCGCGACTATAGCGTCTGGGGTGTCGAGCCGCGGTTGCGTGCGCCGTGGTCGGGCTTCGGCGGCCACGCGCTGCTGGACGCCGGCGTGCGAGTGCACGGCGAGCGCCAGGAACGCCGCCAGGTCAACGGTGACGCGCCTACCGCGCGTTCGGCGGGCGATCCGACCAACCCCGGCTCCGGAATCGCCGAGGATAACCGGCGCAGCACGCGAGCCTACTCGGCGTTCGCGCAGAACCGCTGGTTCCTGGGGCGGTGGACGGTCACGCCGGGGCTGAGACTGGAACATGTCCGGCACGAGCGCACCAACCGACTCCTCGACCCCGACGTCTCCGGCGCCACGAACATGACGTACCTCGTGCCCGGGCTTGGGGTGACCTACGCGCCGAACCCGCTCGTCACGCTGTTCGCCGGCGCGCACCGCGGCTTCGCGCCGCCGCGCGTCGAGGACGTCATCGACAACGCCAGCGGCGGAGTGGTCGAGTTGGACGCCGAGCTGAGCTGGAACTACGAGATCGGCGTGCGCACGAGGCCGGGGTCAGCATTTGAGCTGGAAGCGACCGCCTTCAGGCTCGACTTCGAGAACCAGGTCGTTCCGGCAAGCGTCGCTGGCGGTTCCGGCGCGACGCTCACCAGCGCGGGCCGCACGCTCCACCAGGGACTCGAGCTGGCGGCACGGGTGGATGCCGCCACCCTGCTCCGAATCCAGCACCAGGTGTTCGTGGAGGCGGCGTGGACCTGGCTGCCGGCCGCGCGCTTCGAGGGCGAGCGGTACCTGTACGTCGGCACCGCGGCGCCCGACGTGACCGGCAAAGCGTACTCCGGACAGAACGGCGCGGGTACGCGCGCCCAGACGAGCGTGACAGGCAATCGCCTACCCTACGCCCCCGAAGGGATGCTCGCGGCATCGCTGGGCTATCAGTATCGCTCGGCACTCGACGCGCGGATCGAGATGGTGTACCTCGGTCCCCAGTTCGCCGACCCGCTGAACACGACCGCTACGGTGCCCGACGGGCAGCAGGGTGTGCTCCCCTCGCACACCGTCTGGAACGCCGCGCTCAACTACACCGTCGCGGCGACACGGAGCACGGCGTTCGTGAGCGTGAATAACCTGTTCGACCACCTGCATGTCGCGGACCGCACCCGTGGCCTTCTGCCCGGCGCGCCGCGGACGGTCCAGGCCGGGATCACGCAGTCGTTCTGAGCGTGGCGGCGCAGCCGCGGCAACCCGTGGCCGCGCCTGGATGTGGAGAAGAGACCCACTGAGACGAGCCGACGGCATGAAGGTAACTTCATGTCGGCAGCGGAGTCAGCCGTTTTCCCCTAGGTAGAATCCACAATAGTCCCGCGTAGTGGCTTGGCCCTAGTATGACCGGTAACGCGCGAAGAGAACAGCGCGCTAGAGAGGGCCACATGCCGTTCGTATGCATCGGTCTCAGTCACCATTCCGCTCCCGTCGCGCTACGGGAGCTTCTCGCCTTCGGTCCCGCCGAGCAGCGAGAGTTCCTCGCGGCGGCTTCCGGCGAGACCGCCTCTGCCGGGCTAGGAGAGCTGGCGATTCTCTCCACCTGCAACCGTACCGAGCTCTACGCCGCCGCGACCGATCCGACCACCGCGCCGACCGTGCTGTCTCGGGTGCTCGCGGCGTGGCGGGACGTGCCGGCGGCCAGGCTGGACGCGCACCTTTCCGCGCGGCTCGGCGCGGACGCGATCCGGCACCTGTGCCGGGTTGCGGCAGGGCTCGACTCGATGGTGATCGGCGAATCGGAGGTGCTGGGCCAGGTCGCGGCGGCGCACCAGCTGGCCACGCGGGAGAGCACGTCCGGTCCGGTGCTCGACGCCGCGTTCCGCACTGCGATGCGCGCGGGCCGTCGGGCGCGCAGCGAGACCGGGATCTGCCGGCGTCCGACGGGAGTGAGTTCGGAGGCGGTGAGGCTGCTGTCCGAGGTCGCCGGCCCGCTCGAAGGCCTGGCGGTCCTCATCGTGGGAACGGGCAAGATGGGGCGGCTGGCCGGCGAGGCGCTCCGCGCGCACGGCGTCCGGCGGATCTCGGTCGTAAGCCGCACCTCGCAGCATGCCGAGGCGCTGGCGAGCAATTGGGGCGCGACCGCGCTGGCGTGGCACGACCTCGCGGCCGCCATCCGAGCGGCCGACGCGGTGCTGTGCTCGACGGCCGCACCGCATGCCGTCGTCACCCGCGAGCTCGTCGAGCGGGCAGTTGGCCCCGGCGGGGACGGGCGGCGACGGGTGTTCATGGACATCGCAGTCCCCCGCGATGTCGAGGCGGCGGTCCGTGAGATCCCCGGCGTCGAAGTCCACGACATCGACGCGCTTCAAGAGCGCCTGCACGACAACCTCGAAATGCGGCGACGGGAGATCCCCGCGGTCGAGCGGATCGTTGACGAGGAAGTCACGCGGTTCGAGGAATGGCGCCGGGGCGTGCTGCTTCGGCCGCTGCTGGCGCAAATGCACGCCCGCAGCGAGACGATCCGCCTGCGAGAGATCGACCGGTTGACGAGACGGCTTGGGGATGTGCCGCCGGAACTCCTACAGCAGATCGAGCTGTTCTCCCGGTCCCTCGTCAGCAAGCTGCTGCACGAGCCGACCCGCCGGCTGCGTGAGGCGCGTAGCCCGGACCAGGCCCGTACGTACACGGCTGTCACGCGCCAGCTCTTCGGACTCGACCAGGACGACCAAGCGGCGGGAGGCAGCGCAGCGTGACGCTGGCGACGCGAGTCGTGCGGGGTGGGACCCGCGCCTCAGCGTTGGCGCGCTGGCAGACGGCGCGCGTGTCGGAGGCGCTGCGGACGCTCGCCGGGTTGACCTGTGAGGAGGTACTGATAGCCACCGAAGGCGACCGGATGCTGGATCGGCCGCTTCCGGAAATCGGCGGCCAGGGCGTGTTCACGGAAGCGATCGAGACCGCGCTGCGCGATGGCGCCATCGACTTCGCCGTACACTCGCTCAAGGACTTGCCGGTGGAGCCGTCGCCGGGGCTCTGCCTGGCGGCGATCGGCATGCGGGAGGACCCCCGCGACGTGCTGATCGCGCGGGAGCCATGGACGCTCGCCACGCTGCCCCCCGGCGCCACCGTGGGCACGTGCAGCACGCGGCGCAGCGCGCAACTGCTTGCGGCGCGGCCGGACCTGGCAATGGCGCCGCTGCGCGGCAACGTGGACACCCGGGTGCGGAAGGCGCTGCGGGGCGACTACGACGCGATAGTGATCGCCGCGGCGGGAGTCATCCGGCTGGGGCTGGCCGATGCGATCCGCGAGTTCTTTCCGCTGGAGGTGGTGATGCCCGCGCCGGGCCAGGCCGCCCTGGCGGTCCAGTGCCGCCAAAGCGACGCGGCCACCCGCGCGGCGCTGGCGGCGCTTGACGAGCCGGCCGTGCGCGCGGCGGTGGAGGCCGAGCGGGCGTTCCTCGAGGGCTTGGGTGGCGGTTGCGCAGCGCCGATCGCCGCGCACGCGAGCGCCGACTCGGCGCGCGTGGCACTCCGCGGCGTGGTGGCGTCGCTCGACGGCAGTCGTGTAGTGCGGGTTGAGGGCAACGCGCCCGCGGCCGAATCCCGCGCGCTCGGCCTCTCCCTGGCGCGTCAGGCATCCGAGGCGGGCGCCCTGGAACTGATCGCGTGAGCGCGCTCGCCGGCAGGATGGTGCTGGTCACCCGTTCGCGCGAGCAAGCCGCAACGCTGTGCGCAGCCATCGAGGCGCGTGGCGGGCGCGCGATCGCGTTCCCGACCATCGAACTCCAGCCGGTCGCGGACCCGGCCGCCGACCGGGCCATCGGCGGGCTGGAGGGCTACGATTGGATCGCCTTCACCAGCGCCAACGCGGTCGCGTGCTTCCTGGACCGGATGCGCGCCGCGGGCCGCACGACGCTTCCGGCGGGCGTGAAGGTGGCCGCGGTCGGCGCGGCCACCGCCGCGGCGCTCGCCGAGCGCGGCCTGGCGGTGGCGGCGACGCCGGACACGTACCTCGGCAGCGAGTTGGCCGGGGCGTTGGGCGCGCTCGTGGGACGGCGAGTGCTGCTCCCGCGCTCGGACATCGCGCGAGGCCAGACCGGCGCCGCCCTGCGCGCCGCGGGCGCCGAGGTGGATGAGGTGGTCGTCTATCGCACCGTGCCCGCGCGTCCCGGTCCCGGCGCGCTGCGCGTCCTCGAGACGCCCGTGGACGCCGTGACCTTCACCTCGCCGTCCACCGTGCGCGGCTTTCTGGCGGCGGGCGGCGCGGCTGCCGAGCGGCTGATCCGGCGCGCCGCGATCGCGTGCATCGGCCCCGTGACGGGCGATGCGGTGCGCGAGCTGGGCCTGCCGGTCGCCATCCAGCCCGCAGAGCACACCACAACCGCGCTGGTGGACGCGCTCGAGTCCTTCTTCGCGACGGCGCCGGTCGCGCCGATGGTAGGCCCCCGATGATCGTCCGCCCGCGCCGCTGGCGCCTGACGCCGCAGCTCCGCGCCCTGGTGCGCGAGACCACGCTCGCGTCCTCGGACCTGGTGGCGCCGATCTTCGTGTCGCCCCACGGCGGAGCCGAGCGGCCGATCGCGTCCATGCCGGGCGTGTCGCAGTGGCCGGTGGACCGCGTGGCCGCGGAGGCCGAGTCCCTGGCGCGCGCCGGCATTCCGGCGGTCATCCTGTTCGGCATCCCGCCTTCCAAGGACGCCACCGGCAGCGACGCCGCCTCGCCCGACGGCGTCATCCAGCGCGCCATGCGCGCGATCAAGCGCGCGGTGCCCGAGCTGGTGGTGATCGCCGACCTGTGCCTGTGCGAGTACACCGACCACGGCCACTGCGGCATCGTCAACGGCACGGTGGGCGCACCGGACGCGCATCTGCCGGCCGGCTACGTGCTCAACGACGCCACGCTGGAGGTGTTGGGGCGCGTCGCGGTCGCGCAGGCCGAGGCGGGCGCCGACATCGTGGCCCCATCGGGCATGATGGACGGGATGGTGGGCGCGATCCGAGCCGCCCTCGACGGCGCCGGGTTCGCCCACCTGCCGATCCTCTCGTACTCGGCGAAGTACGCCTCGAGCTTCTACGGCCCGTTCCGCGACGCGGCGCAGGGCGCGCCGGCCTTCGGCGACCGGGCCACGCACCAGATGGACCCGGCCAACGCGCGCGAAGCGCTGCGCGAGCACGCGCTCGACGTGGCCGAGGGCGCCGACATGCTGATGGTCAAGCCGGCGCTGGCCTACCTCGACATCATCCGCGCCACCCGCGAGCGGTTCCCCGAGCTGCCGCTGGCCGCCTACAACGTGAGCGGCGAGTACGCCATGGTGAAGGCCGCGGCGGCGAGCGGGTGGCTGGACGAGCGCCGTGCCGTGCTCGAGATCCTCACGGCGATCCGCCGCGCCGGCGCCGACCTCGTCATCACGTACCACGCGCGCGACGCGGCGCGCTGGCTGGGCGCCTGAGGGCCGGAGCGCGCATGCCCGAGCAGACGCCGATCACGCTGAACCACTTCGCGCTGGTGCGCTTCACCGACACCTACTGGCGGCTGGACCAGGAGGCGCGGGTCCGTGCGCGGTGTGACTGGCTGGCGGCGCTGCGCGGCGCCTCGGAGGCGCTGCACCTCTACCAGGTTTACGGACTCGAGGCGGGCAACGACCTGCTGGTGTGGTCGGCCCGGCGCGCCGAGGACCCTGGCGCTGCCGCGGCGTTCTTCGCGGGCTGGGCGGCGGCCACCGCGAAGGTCCGCGCTCTGGTCGAGGTGCGCGAGACGCTGTGGGGGTTCACCAGGCCGTCGCGGTACACCAAGACCCGCTCCACGCAGGAGCTGGATCCGTTCGCGCCCGAGCGGCACCCGTACCTCATCATCTATCCGTTCGTGAAGACGGCGGAGTGGTACCTGACGGACAGCGACGCGAGGCAGCGGATGATGGCCGGGCACATCAAGGTCGGCAAGCAGTACGAGGACATCACGCAACTCCTGCTGTACTCGTACGGGCTTCAGGACCAGGAGTTCGTGGTGGTGTACGAGACTCGCGACCCCCTGCGCTTCCTCAGCCTGGTGCAGGAGCTGCGCGGCACGGAGGCCCGGCGCTACACCCTGCGCGACGCGCCGCTGCACACCGGCCTGCTGCAGCAGGGCGAGGAGGCGCTCGCGTCATGGCTGTGAGCGGCACGGCGACGGCGCCCCTGCTCCTGGCGGCCGCGCGGCAGCCCGCGGGCGTGACGCCGGTATGGTTCATGCGCCAAGCCGGCCGTTACCTGCCCGAGTACCGCGCCATCCGCTCGCGCCATTCCCTGCTCGAGATCTGCGCCCAACCCGAGCTGGCCGCCGAGGTCACGCTCCAGCCGGTGCGCCGGCTCGGCGTGGACGCGGCCATCCTGTATTCCGACATCCTGCTGCCGTTGGTGCCGATGGGTCTCGAGCTGGCGTTCGCGTCCGGCGAGGGGCCGGTCATCGCCAACCCGCTCCGCACGCCGGGACACGTGGCCGCACTGCGCGAGGTGGACGTTCGGGAGGACCTCAGCACGGTGCTCAAGGCGGTGCGGCTGGTGCGCGGGGAGCTGGACGGCCGGGTTGCGCTCATCGGTTTCGCCGGCGCGCCCTTCACGGTGGCGAGCTACGCCATCGAGGGCGGCTCCACGCGCCAGTTCGTCGAGACCAAGCGTTTCATGTACGGCGCGAGCGAGGCGTGGCACCAGCTGATGGTGCGGCTGGTGCGCGTCACCTCCGCCTATCTCGCCGCGCAGGTCGAGGCCGGGGCGCAGGTGGTGCAGGTGTTCGACAGCTGGGCCGGCGCGCTGAGCGCGGACGACTATCGCCGCTTCGTGTTGCCTCATCAGCGCGCCCTGTTCGCGTCGCTGCGCCCGCTCGGAGTGCCGACCATCCACTTCGGGGTGGGCACGGGCCACCTGCTCGAGCTGCTGCGCGAGGCGGGCGGCGACGTGATCGGGCTGGACTGGCGCACCCCGCTCGACGAGGGCCGGCGGCGCGTCGGCATGGACCGCGCAGTCCAGGGCAACCTCGACCCCACGGCGCTGTTCGCCCCCCCGCGGGAGCTCACGCGCCAGGTGCGCGCGGTGCTGCGCCGGGCGGCCGGCCGGCCGGGGCACGTGTTCAACCTCGGCCACGGTATCCTGCCCGGGACACCGGTGGACGCGGTGCGCGCGGTGGTGGACCTGGTGCACGAGGCAACCGCGGGCGGGGCGGCGGCGTGACCACGCCGATCGGCGTGCTGGTGATGGCCTACGGCGGGCCGAGCAGCCTCGGCGAGGTCGAGCGCTACCTGCTCGACGTGCGTGGCTTCCGCCCGACGCCGCCCGAGGTCGTGGCGCAGGTCCGCGAGCGCTACGCGCGCATCGGCGGCCGCTCCCCGATCCTGGAGCGCACCGAGGCGCAGGCCCGCGCGCTCCAGGACGCGCTCCGGGACGGGGGCCGGCCGTACGAGGTGGCGGTCGGGATGCGACACTGGCACCCCTACATCGGCGACGCGCTGGCCCGCATGTCCGAGCGGGGCGTCCGCGAGGTGGTGGGTGTGGTGATGGCCCCGCACTACTCGCGCCTCAGCATCGGGGCGTACTACGCCGAGGTGGAGGAGGCACAGTCGGGCGTGATGGTGCGCGGCATCGAGAGCTGGCACCTGCTGCCCGGCTACGTGCGCGCGGTGGCCGACCACGTGCGGGCGGCGCTGGCGCGCCTCCCGGAGGCGGCGCAGCGGGACGCGCCGGTGATCTTCACGGCTCACAGCCTGCCGGAGCGCATCCGGACCTGGGACGATCCGTACCCGCGTCAGCTGGCCGAGACGGTGGACGCGGTGATGGCGGTGCTGGGGCCGCGGCCCCACCGGTTAGCGTACCAGTCGGCATCGCATACCCAGGAGCCGTGGCTGGGCCCGGACGTGTCCGAGGTGCTCGATGAGCTGGCGGGCGCGGGCGCGCGGCACGTGGTGGTGGCACCGATCGGGTTCGTGTCCGAGCACGTCGAGATTCTGTACGATCTCGACATCGAGCTGGTGGAGCGCGCGGCCGAGCTCGGCGTGCGGCTGGAGCGCATCGCCATGTTGAACGACGCGCCCGGGATGATCGCGGGGCTGGCGGACCTGACCCGAGCGACGGCGCGCGCGGCGGGGTGGACGTGACGGCGCGAGTGCCCGTAGTGGTGGTGGGCGGCGGCATCGCGGGACTGGCGGCCGCGCATCGGCTCGCGGAGGTGCTGGGGCCGGACGCGGTGCTGCTGCTCGAGGGCGCACCGCGGCTGGGCGGCAAGATCTCCACCGAGCACGTGGAGGGGTTCGTCATCGAGGGCGGGCCCGACTGCTTCCTGGCCTCGAAGCCCGCCGGCGTCGAGCTGTGCCGCCGGCTGGGGCTGGCCGAGCGCCTGCGCGGCACGGACCCGCGGTACCGGCGCAGTTACGTCAAGCGCGGCGGCCGGTTGCACGAGCTGCCGGATGGCATCACGGGCCTGGTGCCTTCGCGCATCGGGCCGCTGCTCACCACGCCGCTGCTGTCGCTCCGGGGCCGTGCCCGCGCCGCGCTGGAGATCCTGGTGCCACCGCGCCGCGACGGGGCCGACGAGTCCATCGCCGAGTTCGCGCGGCGCCGGTTCGGAGCCGAGGCGTACGCCTGGCTCATCGAGCCGCTGCTGGGGGGCATCTTCGCGGGCGACGGCGAGGCGCTGAGCCTGGCGGCCACGTTCCCGCAGCTGCGCGACGCGGAGTGGACCCACGGCGCCATCCTGCGGCTGATGCTGCGGCAGCGTCTGAAGGGCGGCAACGGCGCCAAGCCGCTGGGCTTCGTGACGCCGGAGCGCGGGCTGGCGGAGCTGGTGGCCGCGCTCGAGGAGCGCCTGGCGGGCCGGACGCGCACCGGCGCGACAGTCACCGCAGTTCGGCGCCTCGCTGATGACTGGCGCGTCGAGCTGGCCGATGGCACCTCGCTTGCGGCCCGGGCCGTCATCGTTGCCGCGCCGGCCTTCGCTGCCGCCGACCTGCTGGGCCAGATGGATCCACCGCTGGCCGCCGATTTGCGCGGCATCCCGTTCGTGAGCACCGCGACCGTGTCGGCGGCGTTCTCCCGCGCGGCAATCCGGCGACCGCTGCCAGGGTACGGCTACGTCTCGCCGCGTGCCGAGGGGGGCAGCATCGTGGCATGCACCTGGACGTCGAACAAGTTCCCCGCCCGGGTGCCCGAGGACGGTGTGCTGCTGCGGTTCTTCGTCGGCCGCGCCGGGCGCGAGGAGGCGGCGGCTGGCGACGACGAGGCGCTCAAGGCGCTCGCCCAAGCCGAACTGGCGGCGGTTCACGGCATCACGGCGGAGCCGGCACTGTGGCGAATCTACCGCTGGCCCAAGGGCATGCCGCAGTACACGGTGGGGCACCGCGAGCGCCTGGCGCGCATCGAGCAGCGGGTCGGCACGATGCCAGGGCTGGCCCTGGCTGGCGCTTCCTATCGCGGCGTGGGGATCCCGGACTGCATCGCTTCCGGCTCGGCGGCGGCGGACGCGGTCGCCGTGCAGCTGCAAGGGGTGGGCGCATGACCGCCGGGCCGCGCTCGGGCGAGCTGTTCGCCGAGGCGTGCGCCCTGTTCCCCGGAGGCGTGAACTCGCCGGTGCGCGCGTTCCGTGCGGTGGGGGGCGAGCCGCTGTTCATCGCCAGCGGCCGGGGTGCCCACATATGCGACGTGGACGGGAACAGCTACGTGGACTACGTCCTCTCCTGGGGCCCGCTCATTCTGGGCCACGCGCCTGCCGTGGTGGTCGCGGCGCTCCGGGAGACGGCCGAGCGCGGGACCAGCTTCGGCGCTCCGAGCCCGCTGGAGGTCGAGCTGGCGCGCGCGGTGCGCCGCTTCTTCCCCGCCCTCGATCTGTTGCGGTTCGTCAACTCCGGCACCGAGGCGACGATGAGCGCGCTGCGGGTGGCGCGCGCATTCACCGGCCGGCACGCCATCCTCAAGTTCGAAGGCTGCTACCACGGCCACGCGGACCAACTGCTGGTGCGCGCGGGCTCCGGCGTGGCCACGCTCGGCCTGCCCGACTCGCCTGGGGTGCCGCCGGGGACGGCGGCCGACACGCTGGTCGCCCCCTACAACGACCTCGCCGCGGTGGAGCGGCTGTTCGAGGCGCACCGCGGCCGCATCGCCGCCGTCATCGTAGAGCCCGTGGCGGGAAACATGGGCGTGGTGCCGCCGGTGTCCGGCTTCCTCGAAGGCTTGCGCGCTATCACCCGTGAGCACGGCAGCCTGCTCGTTTTCGATGAGGTGATGACCGGCTTCCGGGTGCACCCCGGCGGGGCGCAGGGCCTGAGCGGCGTCACGCCGGACCTCACCACGCTGGGCAAAGTGATCGGCGGCGGGCTGCCGGTCGGCGCGTACGGCGGCCGGCGCGAGATCATGGAGTTGGTGGCTCCGGCGGGGCCGGTGTATCAGGCCGGCACGCTCGCCGGCAACCCGCTGGCGATGGCCGCCGGGATCGCCACGCTCGCGGCCTTGGAGCGCCCGGGGGTGTGGGACGCCATCGCCGCGGCCACCGCGGACCTGGCGGGCCGCCTCGAGCGCGCGGCCGCGCGCGCCATGGTGCCGGTCGTCGTCAACCGAGTCGGCACCATGCTCACGGTGTTCTTCACCGGCCGCCCCGTCACGGACTGGGCGAGCGCCCGCGCCGCCGATACGGAGGCCTTCGGCCGGTTCTTTCGGGGCCTGCTGGCCGGCGGCGTGTACTGGGTACCGTCGCAGTTCGAGGCCGCGTTCCTGTCCGCCGCGCACGGCGAGGCGGAGCTGAGCCGGACCGAAGCGGCGGCGAGCGCCGCGTTCGCCACCTGATCCGACCTCACGGAGCCGATATGCCGCATCCCCACGCAACCCTTCAGCACCACGCCGAGAACAGCTTCGACGTCGCGGCTGAGTTGGCCGGCACGTCCTATCCGGGCTACGTGTTCCGGGCGGCGCCGCGCAACGTGTATTGGGAAACGACGATCGCGTGCGAGCTGGCCTGCCAGCACTGCCGGGCCGACGCGATCCGCCATCGCGACCCGCTGGAGCTGACGACGGACGAGGGGCGCGCGCTGATGCGGGACGTGAAGGCGATGGGCAGCATGCTGATCCTGACCGGCGGCGACCCGATGCAGCGGCCCGACATCCTGGATCTCATCGGCTACGGGCGCGAGATCGGGCTGCCGGTCTCCATCACGCCCAGCACCACGCCCAGCCTGACGCGCGAGCACGTGGCGCGCTTCCGCGAGCTGGGCGTATCGGCGATGGGGGTGAGCCTGGACGGCCCGAGCGCGGAGGTGCACGACGCGTTCCGGGGCGTGGCGGGCACGTTCGCCAACTCGATGCGGGCCCTGAGCTGGGCGCGCGAGTTCAAGATGCCGGTCCAGGTCAACACGACCGTGACGACCGCGACGCTGCCGCACCTACCGGCGCTGCTGCGCCTGCTGCGCGAGCAGGCCAGCCCGCCGGTGCGACGCTGGAGCCTGTTCCTGCTGGTGCCAGTCGGCCGCGGGGAGCGCCTCGGGATCCCGAGCGCAGCCGACGTCGAGGCGCTATTCGCGTGGGTGTACGAAACCGGGCGCGACGCGCCCTTCCACATCAGCACCGTGGAGGCGCCGCATTACCGCCGCTTCTGGATCCAGCGCAAGCAGGCCGAAGGGACGCCTAAGGCCGAGATCGCGCGGTTCGCCAAGCGCATGGGGTTCGGAGTGCGCGACGGCAACGGGGTGATCTTCGTCTCGCATCGCGGCGACGTGCACCCGGCCGGCTTCCTCCCGTACCCGCACCTGGGCAACGTCCGCGAGCGTCCCCTGCCGGAGATCTACCGGTCGGCGCCCGCGTTACGCGCGCTGCGGGACGCCGACCGGTTCACGGGCCGGTGCGGCGCGTGCGAGTTCCGCTGGGCGTGCGGCGGCTCGCGCGCGCGGGCCTTCGCGATGACCGGGGACATGCTGGGCTCCGATCCATTATGCGCCTACGAGCCAGCGGCCTGAGCCGGCCTCCGCGAGCGGCCCGCAGCCAAGCCCCATTCGCTATGCCGCACTCAGGACCCCAGGGTTGCGTCCGTACGGATGCAACAGCATGTTCGTACGTACATCCAGTCGGAGCCTGATATGCCGTCCACCAAGTTTCCTGCGCCCAGGAAGCACCCCAGCCGCCGGGGCAAGGTCCGCAAGGAGTTCTGGCTCGATCCCAAGGCTCTGCGCCGGGCCCAAACCCTCCTCGGGGCCGAGACGGAACGAGAAACTGTCGAGCTGGCCCTAGATCTGGTCGCCTTCCGTCAGGAGCTCGGTGAGGGGCTGCGCACGTTGGCGGGGCTTGAACTCGACCGGCGGGACTGAGTGCGCAAGTACGTCCTCGATGCCAACTGCTATATCGACGCGAGCCGTGATTCAGAGGCCTGGACGGCGCTTACCCGATTCACGACGTGGTCGGCGCCCCGTCTCTTCCTGAGTAGCGTGGTTGCCGCGGAGCTCCGTGCCGGGGCGCGCTCGGCGCGGGATAGGGAGAAGCTGGAAGACACGGTGCTGGGCCCGTTCGTTGGGCGCCGTCGCCTGGTTACCCCGAGCGCCGCCGCCTGGGACGCTTTGGGACTGACTTTGGCGACGCTCCGCGCACGGGAGGGACTCCAGCCGGCTCAGGTGCGGCGCGGGTTCGCCTTCGACATCCTGCTCGCCTACTCCTGTCGCGAGAGCGGCGTCGTCTTGGTGACGCAGAATGCGCGGGACATGGCTCGGATTCGCCGCGTCTTCACCTTTGAGTACGTAGCCCCGTATCCCGATCGGTCCTGATCGCCACCCATGGGCCTGTTCATTGTCACCGGCGGAGCCGGCTTTATCGGCAGCAACATCGTCCGGGCGCTCAACGACGCCGGGACGAGCGACATCGTCGTCGTGGACGATCTCATCCACGCCGACCGACGCGCAAACCTGGCCGACTGTCGGATCGCCGACCTGCTCGACCGGCGGGAGTTTCTGGACCAGGTCGAGCGCGGCGCGTTCGGCGCCACCATCGAGGCCGTGCTGCACCAGGGCGCGTGCACCGACACGATGGAGCGTGACGAACGTGTCATGATGGAGCACAACGTCCGCTCCTCGGAGGTGCTCCTCAACTGGGTCGTCCCCGCCGGCATCCCGTTCGTCTACGCGTCGAGTGCCGTCGTGTACGGCGCGAGCACGACGTTCGCCGAGGACGAGCGGAACGAGCACCCCCTGAACGTCTACGGCCATTCCAAGCTCCTGGTCGACCGGCTGGTCCGCCGCGCGCTTCTTCGAAGCCACGGCCACGGTCGTCGGGCTGCGCTACTTCAACGTCTACGGCCCGGGCGAAGCCCACAAGGGACGCATGGCCTCGGTGGTGTTCCAGATGGCCCGGCAGCTGCGGGAGACGGGCTCCGTCCGGCTGTTCGTGGGCACCGGCGGATACGCCGACGGCGAGCAGCGGCGGGATTTCGTTTACGTCGAGGATGTCGTGCGCGCGAACCTGTTCTTCGCCCGGGGACCGGTCCGCAAGGGGGTCGTCAACTGCGGAACCGGCCGGAGCCGCACTTTCAACGACGTGGCGCACGCGCTCATCGCTGCGCACGGCTCGGGTACCATCCAGTACACCGCGCTGCCCGAGGGATTGGAGTCGCGCTACCAGAGTTTCACCGAAGCGGATCTCGCCGGGCTGCGGCGGCTGGGCTATGAGGCGTC
>JAUYOW010000273.1 GCA_030697825.1 Gemmatimonadales bacterium
CACCGCGTACTTCCAGTAGGCCGCGTGCAGCACCAGCTCCCAGATGTTGTGCCGCTTGTTTCCCGGCCTCCACAGCGCCTCGCGAGGCGTCAGCCCCTTCAGGGCCCCTCGCAGGGTCGTGCCGTGCCAGCCGTGGCTGTCGAAGGCCTGGTCGAGCACCTCCAGCAGCAGAGCGATCCGTCCGTCCCCCCGTGCCATTGTACCCTCCACTAGATTCAGGGACACGCTGCACGACATCGCCATGCGGCCCAAGGTGCTCATCATACGGATGAGGAACGCGCCGGCGATGGACTCGACGGGGCTGCACGCGCTGAAGGACGTGGTGCGGCGGAGCCGCGCCGAGAGGACGCTGGTCCTGATCGCCGACATTCACGCCCAGCCGCTGATCGCGCTCGGCCGCTCCCACCTGCTCGACGAGATCGGCGACGACAGCCTCTTCGGGAACATTGACGACGCACTCAACCGCGCGCGCACCCACCTGGGGCTCGCGGAGGTGGAGCGGCCGGACTTCGCCACGCCCACCGTGGCTCGGGAGACGGCGGCGGGTGGAATGCCGGCGGTTGGCCGGGCCGACTAGCGGGGCGGCTCGGGCAGCGGCCGCCTGAGCCCGATCTGCACGCCGAGGTGATAGACGATCAGGTTGGCCTCGCTGTCGATCGGATCGACCAGGAGTGTGTTGCCGCTGACGGTCACCCCGTTCTTCGTCACGAAGGTCACCCGGCCGTTATTGAGGTAACGCGCGCCGAGATCGAGCGACACCTTCCCGCCGCGGCCCAGCCGCACCAGCAGCCCCGACCCACCCTCGCTCGCGAAGGTGAAGTCGTCGTAGTTGGTGGAGCTGGCGAAGGGGGACTGCCCGCTGGAGGTGCCTTCCACCTCCGACGTGGTCGCGAAATACGAGAAGCCGATCCCTCCGTTCACGTACCACTGGACCGAACCCCGGCCCAATGTGAACTGCGGCCCCAGGGTGAGCCCCGCGATCTGGTTGTTGGTCGTCACGTCCACCGTGATCCCTGGCACCAGCGGGTAGCGGTTGGTCTGGCTGCCGTAGATCAGGTACATCGCGGACACCCGCAAGCCGAGCGCGCCGTCCGCGTCCGGCTTGTAGAGGAAGCCGCCGCCGAACCCGATGCCTCCCTGGACGTAGTTGGAGAACTCGCCGGTCGATTGACCCACCTCTACGTCGAAGCCCAGGAACGCCGTCGCCGGGCGCAGATCGGGCTCACGGTAAGGACTACGCTGTCCCCACGCCGGGCCGGCCACCGCGACCGCAAGCGCCACCCCCACCATCAGTCGCCTCATCGCCGTCCTCCCCGGCGCGCGCGCGCCGCGCGTATCTGCCGGTACGGGTTCTCCGACACCAGTACACCGTCGATGCCGCAGGCGGTCCCCGGGCGCTTGAACGCGATGTGCAGGTGCTTACCGCGGCCCGGGTAGGACGCATTTCCCGTGCGGCCGACAGTGCCCAGCGGCTGGCCGCGGCGCACGATGTCGCCGGCCAGGACGCGCACGCCACGCCGGAAGTGAGCCATGAGGAAATACCCGCCGGACGCCGGGTCGAAGAGGATGAGGCCGTTCCCCGCGCGTCGAGAGAGACCATCCCCTTCGTAGTAGAAGCCCCGGCGGCGCGTGTACCCGCCGCGCCACCCGTCGCCCGCCGCCACGACGACGCCCGCGACCGGCGACCGCACGTTCGTGCCCTCGGTCACGAAGATGTCGAGCGCGCCGTGCGGCCCGTCGGCGCGCGGATTGGAGTAGTTGTCCAGGAGCCGGCCGCGCGCCGCCAGCGGGTAGGCCCACTCATCCAGCGGCATCGCGGCGATCGAGTCGCCGGCGCGCGCGGCGAAGTAGGCGCGCCACGCTTCCTCGAGGGCCCGACGGCGAACCACGCCGGTTTCGATCTCTTCGGTCGTCTTGGGAACGAACAATTCCTCGATCGAACCCGGCATCCGGGCTTCAGTACAGTCGGTATAGAGCCGGATCATCGAGTCGCGCGCAATGAGTATGGTGCTATCCGGCGGCACGGCGGACTGTACATGGGCGAGCAGGAGGATCGGGAAGAAAGTAATGTTCATCGGTGGAATCCTACCAAGAAACCCTGCACCTTTCCAGCGTGACCAAGATCCTCGAAGCCGTTTGTGACACGCTGATACCATCGATCCAGGCGGAAGACGACCCTCACGGCTTCTTCGCCGACAGCGCCCGGGCGGCCGGAACGGTGGCCCGCGTCGAGCA
>JAUYOW010000274.1 GCA_030697825.1 Gemmatimonadales bacterium
TCACGATGTTGTCCGTGCCCATCACCACGAGCGCGGCGAGCTGCATGAGGAAGAAGTACGCCGTGGGTTTCAGGGTGGCGCGCCACGTCCCGAACCTCGCGTGCGCGAACGACAATGTGATGCTGGGATGCCGGCGCCGCACCAGGACGTAGAGCGCGAGCGAACTCACCAGCGTCGCCGCGATCAGGCCGACCAGGAGGTCGGAGAGCTGCCCGCCGGTGCCGAGCACCGCCGCCGCGACCGCCAGGTTGAGCGCGGTCCGCGCGCTGTTCGCCAGGTTGGCGAGCTGCACCTCTCCCAATCCGGTGAGCAGCGACTGGAAGAGCCCGGCGGCCAAACCGATCGCCCACCCGCCGAGGACCAGCCGCCACGCCGGGGCGATCGCGGCGCGCAGCTCCTCGGGTACCACGATCCACCGCGCCAGGAGCGGCGTCGCCGCGAGACCGATCGCGAGCCCCACCACCCCCACCGCCAGGAACGCCACCAGATAGGTCGAGACGAACGCGTTGAGCGCCTCGGCTTCACCCCGCGCGGCGAGGTCCGCCACGTACCTGGGTACGGTGAGCGCGCTCCCGAAGGTGAGGAGGGCGAAGTATCCGGCCACCGCCGTCAGCGCGGCGTAGAGCCCGTAGGTCGCGCTCCCCAGATGGTGCAGCACCAGCGGCACCATGACGAGCTGCACCACCCACGTGACGACGAGATTGAGGTAGCCGCCGCGGATCCCCTTCCGGATCGCGGGTTCGGCCGGCGCGGTCATCCGGCCCGGAAGTGCTCGCGCACCAGGCCGGCGATCAGGCCCACGTCCTCGAGCGGCAGCTCGTTGAAGATCGGCAGGCAGAGGATGCGCCGGTACAGGTTCTCGGTGCGAGGCAGCGGGCCTCTGGCGTAGCGGGCGTAGGCGCGCATCGTATGCGCCGGCCGGAAGTAGCGCTTGGTCTGGATCTCCGCCGCGGCGAGAGCGCGTTCGAGCCCGTCCCGGTCACGCTCGCACACGATCGCGAAGTCCTTGTGGGTCGAGCGGTCGCGGGGATCCACCAGCTGGAAGCCTACCTCGGCGACCTCGCCGAGATGCTCGCGATACCCGGCCGCCAGCGAGTGCCGCTTGTCCACCGCGGCCTCCACCATCTCCACCGTCAACGCGCCCAGCGCGGCGTTCAGCTCGGAGATCTTCCCGTTCACGCCCACCAGGTGCGATTCGTAGTCGCCCTGGAAGCCGTAGGCGCGCAGGTACTCCACGCGCCGCACCAGGTCGTCGCGCGAAGCCGCGACCAGCCCGCCTTCGGCGGACGTCACGAGTTTGGTGCCGCTGAAGCTGAACACCTCCAGGTCGCCGAGCGTGCCCACCGCGCGGCCGCGATACCGGCTGCCGAAGGCGTGCGCGGCGTCGTAGACCACCGGCAGCCCGCGCGCGGCGGCGCGGATCGCGTCCGCGTCGCAAGGGTTCCCGAAGACGTGGGTGCCGGCCACCACCACGGTCCGCGGGCCGATGAGCCGCTCCACCTCGGCCGGATCGAGGTTGAACGTCGCGGGGTCGATGTCGGCGAAGACCGGCGTCAACCGGTTCCACACGATCGCGTTCACCGTCGAATTGAAGGTGAACGACGGCACGATCGCCTCGCCGCCCTCGGGCAGGTCCAGCGCGGCCAGCGCGATCAC
>JAUYOW010000275.1 GCA_030697825.1 Gemmatimonadales bacterium
CACCGCGGGCGGCCGGATCGCCTCATGGAAGGCGTAGCTGCCCACCGGTCCCGTGATGCTGCCGCCATAAACGCGGGCGTTCCACACCGTCCACGCCGCAGGCAGCGCAGCCATCTGCATCACGAAGAATTGTCCGTTCAGGTAGAAGATGAACCCGTTGCCCGTCGTCGCCAGCGCAGCAGTCCCTGCGTAGGTGGACGAACGGAACGATACCGGGCTGAGCCGGGCGTTATCCATCAGCACCGCAGGCGTCTGCGCCACACCGCCGCACCGGTTGGCGTAGGCCGGGATCGGATCGACGCAGGCGTAGTCCGACCAGGTCAGCCGCGCGTTGTTCGCGTCCGCCGTGCTCGCCTGGGTCGTCGCGACAAACGACAAATCGTTCAGAATGCCGTAGGACGCCCGGATCTTGGTGCTGAACGGCACCCGCACCCGGTGCGTCACGTCCACCACCGAGTCGATGGCGCCGGACGCGCCCCAGTACACCTTGAAGTCCGCCGCGCGCATGACGCTCGAGGTGACGCCCTCGATGCCGCGCGCTGGCGTGCTGGAGCCCACCGTGTAGTACGACTGGATGGCGAAGATGTCGACGCCACTGATCGCCCCCGCGTTCCGGCTCAGGTCGGCCAGCGAGCAGGTGAAGGTGCCGGCCACGATCGGGCAAGTCAGCCCGTTCGGGTCGTTGGTGTTCTCGTTCGCCGCCCCCGCCCACCAGCGCGGTCCGTTGTTCGGGCTGTCTGGGGCGTCATTGGCGTCCGCCCGGCCCATCATCGTGAGTCTCCAAGCGCCGGGCACCGCGAGCGAGGCGCTGCCGTACAGCGAGAACGTCGAGTCGCCGCCGAACACGCTTGCCGGCGCCGTGCTGAGCGCCGTGGCCAGGAACGGGACGCTCCCCGTATTGTCGTCAGTCGAACCGTCAAGCTGGATGTCTAAAAAGAACTTCACCGGCGAGCCCGAGCCCTGCCCCGTGAACCAATACGTGGTCGGGATGAGGGAACCGAACCCCCCATTCGCCGCGTCGAGCGCCGAGCCCGGTATGATCGAGTCGATCGTCACGGTCACGCTGCCGTTCGCCAGGAGATCCGGCAGGAACGCCCCGAAGCCGAGATCGAGGCCGTCGGTGGGCGGCATCGGCCCGGCGAAGATGCCGGTAGCCGGATCGATTGCCGGCACCGCGGCGCCGCGATCGAGCGTGCTGCCGTCGGCGCCGATGAGCTCCATGGCGGCGAGGGTGCCCTGTATCCCCTGGCCGGACGGGACCCGCGGGGTCACGGCCTTGGTGACCCGAGGAGACTCGAGACTGGTATTGCGGACGCCCGTAGACCTGACCGAATTCACATCGAACGCCGTGACGGCGTAGACGTAGCGGAAGCCGTTCCGCACGTCCCGGTCCAGGTACGCGAACGGCACCCCCGTGTCGGTGAGGTTGGGATAGCCCGTGGCGCCACCGGTCACCGCCGTGTCGGCCTCGGTGACGACCACCGTGCCTGCCAGGGACACCACGCGCCCGCCGGTCGGGATCTGCACCACGCCCGGCTGGATGGTAATAAGAACCGCCAGGTTCACCGAGTTGGGGAAGGGCGGACACGAGGTGGTCAGGCCGACCTCCGGCGCGCACTGCGTGCCGTAGTCCGTGTTGTATAACGTGCCGGTATAGTCGTCGAAGCTCGTGGTCGCGTAGTCGTACTGCGCGATCACCTCCATGGTGGCCGCGGTACGCCCGCGCCAGATCCGGTAGCCCTCGACATCGAACTCGCGGTAGTTACGGTCGAACAGGGCGTTGTTGGTACCGTCGGGGTTGAGCGAGTCCTTCGCCACCTGGTAGTAAGGGTCGCCGCCGGTAAGCGGGTCCTCGGTGGCGGAAGCCCTCCACACGATGGTCACTTCGTTGTCACCCGGTACCGGGAAGAAGTCCGGGGCATCCGGCGCGAACGGCAGCAGGAACCTATTGTCGAACACCGCCTGTGCGACCAGCAGCTTGTCGAGCAGCGATCCCGGGACTGTGGTCACCTCATCCTGGGTGATCGTCGTGTCGCCGTTGATGTTGCTGTGGCTCACCCAGCCCACTGCCCGGTCGATGTTCCGGAGCGTGTCGGTGCCCGCCAGCAGGCGTCCGCCGCCCGGCGGAATGCCGGGCTTCATGTCGCCGCCGACGAAATTGGCGATGGCCGTGGCCACCGGCGGGGCGAACACGAACGCCACCACGATGACGGAGGACTCGCCGGGATTGAGCGTGAAGGGCCCGGACGACATGAAGAAGCGCGTGTCGGTCTGGACCTGCACCAAGGCGCAAAGGTGGCGCAGCTGGGGGTTCGTCACCGTGCAGGAGTTGTCGCCGAGCGCGGGCGAGACCCCGCCCGACAGGTACCGGTACATCTGCTCGATGCCCTGGGCGTCCGGGAACGGGGGGCCGTTCGACGTGTTCGAGAAGATCGTGATCCCGAACTCGTCGTCGGGATCCGTCGTGTTCGGGTTGAGCGGGCTCTTCAGGTACTTGACGCCCACGAACCCCGGTGCCGCCGCGAAGGGGGCGGTGAAGATGTTCGACGGGAAGGCCCACGCGGGTTCGGTCCAGTCACCGACGTACGCGAGGGAGGTCGCGAAGGGCAGGATCCCTGTCGAATAGTTGGTGAGGAAGTCGCCGACGTCCGGGTCCATGAAGATCGCGGCGAACAGGTTGTCGAGGGCGTAGCCGCCGTCGGGGATCTGGACGGCGAACTTGTTCTCGTTGAGCCGCTGGAACTCGGCGCCGATGGCCGCGATCTCGTCGATCTCGGCGCTGGTGTAGCCGGCGGCGCTCAACCCGTCGTAGAGCGACCGGGTCTTCGCCGTGACGTTGATGAACCGGTAGATGAAGTAGAGCACATCCTCGTTGCCGGACGGGAAGTTCCAGCCCATGCCCCGCTGCTCGACCAAGATGCCCGCCGGGTGCGGCCGGCCGGTGGTCTGGTTCGGATTGCCGTCCCAATAGCGCCACCACAGGTCGAGCTGGGAGGCGGTTGGCGTTCCGATCAGTGAGGACGCGAAGAGCGACGTGTCCTTCACGTAGCCCGCCGACGGCCAGTTCGCCAGGTCGGCCGCATTGAGCGAGTTGTAGATAGCCGTGATGCCCTCACCGCTCTGCTGGTCGCCGCGCGGGTCCATGAACCAGCTGCCTACGATGTCGCCGGCCCACTCGAAGCCGGCGGTGGCCGAGACCACGCCGGCGATCTGGAGGCCGGAGTTGAAGACGTACTGGTCCGCCGTGCCCCGCGGCCACGAACCGCCGCCCAGCACCGGGCTTCCGGTGATGTCGACGCAGGTCTCGCCGATGTTCCGGATGCCGCAGTACACGCGGTTGACGTCCATGTCGTCGTTGACTTCCGCGAACAGCCGGAAGCCCTGCGCCGCCGGGCGGCGGCCCGGCCGCTCCGGCCGGGCCTCCGCGACGGACGCCACGACCGACGCGAGCCCGGTGATCAGGACGGCGGCCAGCGTCAAACGCTGAACAGATATTATTCGCATGTCTACTCCCTCGTGCCCGCGCCCGCCACCGCCCCGCCCGAAGTTGGGCGGAGCGGCGACGCGGCGCAGCGCGCTAGAAATTGATCTCGACGCCCAAACGCAGGTTGAAGCCGGGCCCGCGCAGCGTCTGAGGACCGTTGAACAAGTTGTACCACGCGCTGAATGCGGACGACTGCTCTTCTTCGTCGAAGAAGCCGTCTCCATCGCCGAACCGCCGCTCCGCGCCGCGGAGCAGGACGCAGTTGGGCAGTCCCGCCGTGCCGTCCTGGACGTTGTACTCGTACAAGGAGCAGTCCGTCAGGTCGTAACCCGACAGGGTCCGCGTGGAGCCGCCTCGAGTGACCGGGCGGTTGTCGAGCAGGTTCCCCGCCTCGCCGGCCAGCGTGGCGAATACGCCGTCGACCGTCCTCTCGCGGTGCAGCTGGTTCCGGACGTCGCCCGTCTCGGCCCAGATCGCCACGAGGTTGGTGAAGTTGAACAGGTTCCGGAAGTCGGCGAACATGGTCACGTTTCGCGACCCGACCTGGAGCCCGCGCGTCACGCGCAGATCCACGTTCCTGATCCCCGGCATCGTGGACGCGTTCAGCGGCTCTCTGGCCGTGCCGCCGAGGCCGAAGTTGGTACCCGGTCCCTGCTGGCCGCGCCCGATGTTCTCCAGCCTGGTGTAGGCCAGGCCGCTCGCGAAGCGGAACGTCGCGAACATCCCGACGTCCTGAAGGAGCGCCCCGGCCGCTGTCCCGGTGTGCCAGCCGTGCGGGAAGTTGAGGGACGCCGTCCCCGCGATCGTGTGGGTACGGTTGTCGCGGGTGGTGAGCACCGCGGTCGGCGCCGGCAGCCGGTCACCCGTCAGGGTGCTGAGCTGGCGCGCCGCGGTCTGCAGGTACTCGAGCGGATCGGACCCGGTGCTGCGCGCCGACTGATAGGTGTACGCGACGCTCCCCTGGAACAGCGACCCGACCCGCCGGTCCAGCTTGACGTCGATGCCGCGCACGTTCCCGAAGTCGGCGTTGGTCACCACGTTGATGTTGGTGGTCGCGCCGAGCGACGGGTCGAAGAACGGCAGCACGCGCGCGGTGATGTCCGACACCTTGTCCTTGTTGTAGGCCGAAATGTCGAGCACCATGTCGTCGCTAAAGGCGTGCCGGATGCCGAACTCGAACGCGATGGACTTGCCGAAGTCCAGGTCGCGCGCGAAGATGTCGTTCGTGTTGGTGAAGTTGAGGTCGGCGTTCTGCCCGCCCACCAGCAGGCTGAAGTCGGGCGTCTGGACCTGGTGCGCGTAGGAGAGCCGGAACCCCGTCCGGTCGGTCACCGGGAACGACACCCGGAGGCTGGGGGAGAGCACCGACCGCGCCTCGGCCTCGAAGAAGTTGCAGGTGGACCAGCCGGTGGTGTCGGCCGCGGCGATGAACGCCGCGCAACGCTGCCCGACCACGGTGTCCGCGGCCGTCAACGCCTTGGCCAGGTTGCCCTCGCGCAGCGGGTCGCTGAAGATGCGCCCGGGCGTGTTCGGGTACATCACGCCGGAGTTCAGCCGGTCGTACCGCAACCCTACCTCGAGCACCACGTCGCCGAGGTCCACCCGATCCTGCGCGAACAGGCCCATGCGCACGGGCGTCTCGTGGTACACATCTGAGAAGATCTGGCTGATGAGGCCCGACGTGAACGACCGCATGTCTGCCCGCGTGAAGTCACCGCCCATCTTGACGCGGTTGTAGCGGTTGGCCTGCCAGTCCACGGTGGCTCGGCCCGTGAGGCGGGACTCCCTCGCCAGGGTGGGCCCGCTCCGCCCGTAGCCCGTCGACGGGAAGAACGACGTGCCAGCACTCACGCCGTACGGGTTGGTCCGGAACGGCGCGCTGAAATCGAGCTCGTCCTGCCCGAGAAAGGGCACGCAGCGGCCGCCGGTGGCCGCCACGCAGTTGTTGACCCGGACGTTCCGGACCAGGCGGTCGTCGAGCGGGAAGTCGTCGAAGTCCGTGAGGAACTGGAAGTTGCCGAAAGTGAAGAACGCGTTCGGGTCCCGGTTGTCCGCTGCCCACTGGGGGTTCAGCAGTCCGGAGACGAAGACATCCCGCTGCCAGCTCAGGTTCGCGTCGAGGAACAGCGCCCGCTCGCTCGAGCGGGTCAGGTTCTGCGTCCAGTTCAAGACCAGCGCCTGTGAAACCTGGCGGGACCCAAAGTGGGACATCGGGTCGTAAAGCCGCGCTCCGGGGAAGAACCGGTCCTGGTCGCGGCTGCGGTGGTACGAGAGCGACATCCGTGAGCCGGTTCCGAAGCTGTAGGCCAACTTCGAATCGAACGTCAAGGCGTCGCTGCCGTCATAGGGCCGACGAGAGCCATCCGAATATCGCGTGAACCGCGGGATGTCCACCCGCACCGAGTCCGACAACGCGTTGCCTGGGCTCGTCGGCGCCATCACGAAACCGTTGGGCGCGAGCGAATCGGCTGTGTCGAGCCCGTTGAGCACGTATATCGGGACGTCCTCAGAGCCCTTGCCGCGGGCCCCATTCTGGCTCCCCTGCAACGTGGTCGCGAGGAAGAAGGTCAGGTTGCGCGCCAGCGGACCGCCGACGGACGCCTCGACCCGGTGCAGGCCGCGGCCATACGTCTGACCCGAGACCTCGTCGGTCGAATAGCTCACCGTCCCCCCGAAGGAGGACCCACCGGAGCGCGTGACCAGAGAGATCACGCCGGACTGGGCGTCTCCATATTCCGCGCCGATCGCCCCGGTGATCACCGACGCCTCTTCGAGCGCGTTGGTGCCGACGTTCACGACGCCGGCGTCGCCCCCGCCCGATCCCGAGAGGCCGGAGGCGAACTGGGCGTTCATGTTGCGCACCAGGACGCCGTCAATGTAGGTAGCTGCCTCGCCGGGCCGGCCGCCGCGGATCACGAGTCCGCGGGCCCCCTCGACGACGCCCGGCACGAGCCGCAGGATGTCGGTGATGTTGTCGGCCGGCAGGGCCTCGATCAGATCGCCGGCTACGATCGGCTTCGACGTGACCTGGTCGCGCGGCACGAGCGGGTTCTGCTCGACCGTCACGTTGATGCCCGTGACCTCGACCGCCCGCTGCTCGAGCGTCAGGTTCACGGTCATCGTCTGGCCGCCGAACACCCGGACGTTCCGGACCTCGGCGGGGGCGTAGCCGATGTACTGCGCCCGAACCGCCATCACGCCGGCCGGCACGTTGTTCATGAAGTAATACCCTTGCTCGTTCGTGGACGCGGAGAACGCGGACCCCACGACGAGCACCTGCGCGCCGTTGACGGGCGCACCCGATTGATCCCTCACCGTGCCTTCGATCTTGCCGGACGTGCCCTGAGCGGCTAGACGGCCCGCTCCGAGCAACGCCACGGCCGCAAAGGCCGCGAGGCGAGAGAAGACCCAGCGACTACGTCGAGTCATTGACGACCTCCCAAAACGTGAACCCGCGGGGACTCGAAAAACGAACCAGGCAGCGGCACGCCACCTCCCTTCGTTCGAGCGTCCATGAACGCGAAGCGAATTTGCATGCGGTCCTACGACAAAACCCTGAGACGTCATGAGCACCGCTAGCAGCGGCGCTGCCGTGCCCGGGCTGACCGGCCCGAACTCATCGGAAGCCAATATGCTCCCGCCAAACAACCCGTGTCAAGCAACCGTTTGTACCACCTATTGGACAGGTGTCCCCGATTGCGGACACCTAGCCGGAGCGTCCCGATTCCTCAACCGACGCCGCAGAAAAGCGTTGGCCGAGCGTCGCGAGCGAAGAACCGAAGTCCACGACGTTCAGTTTCCGGCGCTCGAGCTCGGCAGCCTTGGTCCGGAGCTCTTCGAGGCCCGCGCGCGTCTCCGTCTGAAGGGTCTCGGCGCGGCGGGTCAGCTCCGCCATGACCTGGTCGAGGAGCTGGGTGACGCGCTCGGCGTGCGCCTGCTGGCGCCGCGACAGGTCTTCGAGCTGGGCCCCGACCCGCTGTGACATCTCATCGATCTTGCGCTCGATCCGACGCTCGAGGTCCGCGAGGTTGCGGTCCACGCGCTGCTCCAGCTCGGCGACGCGCGCCGTCGTCGCCTGCCGGTCGTTCCCGAGCGTCTGCTCGAGCCGCGCGAGGTCCGCGCCGAACAGGACCTGGCGGACGGTGTCGAGATCGGACGGCGACGTACCAGAGGGTTGCGTCAAGAGGCGGCTCCGACAAAAGTGGGTAAATGTTAGCACGGGGCTTCCCACCCCGCCAGGGTTTCACCCCGACAGCACGTCTATAGGCAGATCAGCTCGTGCTGCGGCTCGGCCGGCGTGACCTCGGGCCCCTCCTCGTGCAGCACCACGTTGATCTCGCTTCGCACGCCGAATCGGCCGGGAAGATACACGCCCGGTTCGACCGAGAAGCCGATCCCCGGCAGCAGCTTGCGGTCGTCGTGCGTCTCGAAGTTGTCGAGGTGCGGGCCGGAGCCGTGCAGCTCCCGGTCGATCGAGTGGCCGGTGCGGTGGACGAAGTACTCGCCGAACCCCGCGTTGTTGATCACCTTGCGCGCCGCATCGTCCAGGTCGGCGCCGGTGATCGACCAGCCCTCGCGCCACTTGTCGCTCAGCAGCGCCACCGCGCGGTCGCGGGCGTCGCGCACCACCTCGAAGACGCGCACCACGTCCGCCGGCGGTGTCGCTCCCACGAACGCCATCCACGTCTGGTCGGCATAGACGGCGTCCTGCGTAACACCAGCCCACAGGTCGAGCAACAGCACCTCGCCGGGCTGGATCGCCGTTTCGTAGTGCGCCGCCGGCTCGTGATGCGGGTTGGCGGAGTGCTCGCCGACGGCGACGATCGGAGGGGAGTTGGTGTGCAGTCCGGCCTGATCGAACGCCTCGAGCACCCAGCGCTGCAAGCCCACTTCGGTAGGCAGGATGCCTTCGGCGAACCAGTCGTGGACGCGATTGAACCCGGCCAGCGCTATCTCGCGGATCAGCTCCGCCGCCCGGCGGTGACCTTGAAGCTCCTCGGGGCTCCAGCGGGCGGCTATCGCGGTGACGAGCTCGGACGACGTCACCACTTCGGCTCCGGCAGCCCGCACCAGCTCGACGACGCCCGCCGGCACCCGGTCGAGGTATGGCACGGCGTCCTTCGCGGAGTACTCCATAGCGACGCGCTTGCCCGACAGGACCGCTCCGAGCTCGCGCTCGAGCTCCCGCCACGCCGCGTAGGTGCGGACCTCGCCCGGGAACCCCTCGACGCGATTGACCTCGATCTTGTGGGCGATCGCCGTGGGCCGGCCCGAGGTGGGGATGAAGACGAAGAGGCGGCGCGTCGCCAGGCCGCCCCCCAGCCCCAGCACGCGCGTCGCCACCGGGTTGAGCCCGTGGAAGTCGAACAGCAGCCAGCCATCGTACCGGAGATCGCCAAGGATCTTC
The DNA here is from genome assembly GCA_030697825.1 of Gemmatimonadales bacterium. Classification (NCBI taxonomy): domain Bacteria; kingdom Pseudomonadati; phylum Gemmatimonadota; class Gemmatimonadia; order Gemmatimonadales; species Gemmatimonadales bacterium. The sequence goes on from JAUYOW010000275.1 coordinate 8,892, forward strand.
CGAATCTGGGCCAGCATCTCGGGTGTCAGGGTTTCGGCGACGTTCATCGGGTGCCCTCTCCGGTCGGGCCGGTCGTCGAGCGCCATTCGCAGCGGGCGTCGCCGCGCGAGAGGCAGCGGGTGTGCGTCATGGCGCCGTCGAATTCCACCAGCTGCCGTAGCAACTCGGCGAAAGCGGCCGAGAAGAATGCACATGCTGCTCCGTCCGGCGTGGCGCGCACCGGGAGCGCATGGGCGACGATGGCCACGGTCTCGCCATCGTCCCGCGTGATGGTCGCCGCGAACACCTCCGCGGCGGCGCGGCGCGAGGCCCGGAAGCCGATCGCGCGACCCAGGAAACGGGGGAGGCTGCGCGCGCCCCAACGCGCCGACAACGCGAGCCTCTTGACGGCATGGCGGGCCGCCCGGCGGCCGCCGTCCGCGAAGACGAGGGCGGCGTCGGTGCGGCGGCTGGCGAGCCGAAGGATCTGCTCGGCCTCCTCGGCCCGCACGGTCCGGTCCTGGCGCACCACCGCTTCATAGCGGCCGATCTGCGCCGCGACCGTGTCGGACAAGCCGAGCCGCTTCTTGAGCAGCTCGTCCACGTACTCCGCGACCTCTTCGTCGCTGGGAGAGTCGAGATTCCGCATCGCCTCGAGAACGGCGAGCGGAATGATGCTATGAGCTTCGGTCAGGGCGCGATTCGTCACGGCGTGCGGGCGCAAGATAGCGCGGGCGCGCTCCCGGGACCAATGGGGCGCGGTTGCGGCCGCGGCGCGCCGCGCGCACTCTACCGCTGCGTGAGCGCCTGGCTTTCTCCCCGAGGCACCCTCGCCGCCATCGCGGTCGGTGCGGCCGTCGCCGCCGGTACGGGCTGGCGGGGTCTCGTGCTGCTCGCCGTGTTCTTCGTTTCATCGTCGCTGCTCACGCCCGGCGGAGGGCGCCGCGGGCCGGTCCAGGTCGCCGCCAACGGCGGCATCGCGGCCTCGGCGGCGCTGCTCTCGCTCGGTCACGCCGAGTGGCTGCTCGCCTTCGCGGGAGCGCTGGCAGCCGCCGCCGCCGACACCTGGTCCACGGAGATCGGCGGGCGGAGCGCGGCGCCGCCCCGGCTCATCACAACGGGAGCGCCCGTGCCGCCGGGAACCTCGGGCGGCGTGACGCTGCGGGGCTCGCTCGCGGGCGCCCTCGGCGCGGGGCTCATCGCGGTGGCTGCGGTGTTGTTAGGCCTCGCGCCGGCGGCCGCGGCGCCGTGGATCGCCGCGGGCGGCATCGCGGGGGGCGTCGCCGATTCGCTGCTCGGCGCGACACTCCAGGCGCGGTACCGGTGCGCGGCGTGCGGCGCGCTCGGCGAGCGGCCGGTGCACTGGTGCGGCGGGACTGGCATTCTGGTGCGCGGCATGAGGTGGATCACCAACGACACCGTGAACCTGCTCGCGACCGCCGTCGGCGCCGCCGTCGCCGCCGCACCTGTCGCCCTGCGCGGGGTCCGTCTAGCTTGAGGATCAACCGGCCTCGGAGCAGCTACGACTTCCATCCTTTGCGTATCCCCCGCGTGACGGACTGCGATGTTCTGGTGGTCGGCGGCGGCCCCGCCGGCGCCTCAACCGCCGCGTTCGCCGCCCGGGCCGGCCTCCGCGTGCTGCTAGTCGAGCGCGCCGTCTTCCCGCGACACAAGGCGTGCGCCGAGTACCTGAGTCCCGAGGCGTCGCGCGACCTCGAGGCGCTGGGCGTGCTCGAGGAAGTCGAAGCGGCGGGCGCGGCGAGGCTCACCGGGTTCCGTCTCGTCTCCGATGACGGTGCCGCGGTAGTGGGCAGGTTCGCGAGCAGCCACCGGTACACGCCATTCCGCCCGTACGGTCTGGCGCTCCCGCGCGCCACGCTCGACCTCATCGTGCTTGGGGCCGCGATCCGAAGCGGCGCACAGGTGCGCCAGGGCGTCGCCGTGGAACGCCTGCTGGTGGAGCGCGGGGTGGTGCGCGGCGCGGTGGTGCGCGACGGCCGGCGTCGCAAGGAGATCAGGGCGCGCGCGGTGGTCGGCGCGGACGGCCTGAACTCGATCGTGGCGCGCACGCTGGGGCTGGCGCGGTGGGGATCGCCGCGGCGCCTCTCGCTGGTGGCGCACCTCGAGGACGTGGCGGACCTGGCCGACTACGGGGAGATGTTCGCGGGAGACGGGCGCTACGTGGGGATCGCCCCCATCGGCGGCGGGCGGGTCAACGTCGCGGCGGTGGTGCCGGACACGGATGCCAGCCTCATCGCCGGCGACGCGACGGCGTTCTTCCACGCGCAGTTGGACCGGGTACCGGAGCTGCGGCGCCGGTTCGCGGGCGCGCGGGTGGTTCGGCGCGTGATGGTCACCGGCCCTTTCGCCCGAGGCACGCGGCGCGCCGCGGTGGACGGGGCGCTGCTGGTCGGCGACGCGGCCGATTTCTTCGACCCGTTCACGGGAGAGGGCATCTTCGCGGCACTTCGGGGCGGGGCGCTCGCCGCCGATGCGCTCGCCGCGGCGCTCGCCAGGGGAGAGGCAACCCGTGAGGCGCTGCGACCCTATACGGCGGCGCGGCGGCGCGCCTTCCTGAGCAAGTGGGTGCTGGAGCGCGTGGTCGCGCTGGGCGCCACCCGGCCCTCGCTCATGCGGCGCTTCACGCGGCAGCTCTCGCGCCGTACCGGTGTCGCGGACCTCTGGGTCGGCGCCGCCGGGGACTCCGTGCCGGTGCGGGCACTGTTCGATCCGCGCAACCTCGCCGCGCTCGTGATGTAGGCCGAGGGTCCGCCATGCCGCTCGATCCGCAGCGCTTCCGCCAGACGATGGGCTCGCTAGTCACCGGTGTGACGGTCGTCGCGGCCCGCGACGCCCGGGGCGTGCTGCGCGGCATGACGGCCAGCTCGGTGACGTCGCTCTCGCTGGAACCGCCGATGCTGCTCGTCTGCGTGGGCCGCGAGGCCGACATCCACGAGGCGCTCGTGAGCGCTCCGCTCTTCGGCGTGAGCGTGCTCGCGGAGGGGCAGGAAGACCTCGCGGAACGTTTCGCGACGCGCGGCTCGCAGCATTTCGGCGACCTCGACGTCGGCGCGACGCCGGGAGGGCTGCCGCGGATCCGCGGCGCCATCGCCCAGGTCGAATGCCGCCGCGACGCGGTCTATCCGGCGGGCGACCACACCATCGTCACCGGCGTCGTCGAGTGGGCGGCCACCGAATCGGGCGCGCCGCTTTGCCACTTCCGCTCCCGCTATGCGGGGGTGGTTCGATGATGTCCTCGCTCCGCACCTGGGCCGCGGGCGCCGTGGAGACGCTCGACGATCCGCACACCGACTCCGGGACCATCGTCGCCTCGCTGCGCGACATCGCGCGCATCAATCGGGTCTTCGGCGGATGTCGGGCGACGGTAGGCCGGCTCGACGAGTTCCTCGCGGTCTGCCCGGCCGGCGCCTCGCTCACGCTGCTCGACGTCGGCACCGGCACCGGCGATATCCCGCGCGCCGCCGCCGCCCGCGCCGGCCGGCGCGGCCTAACCCTGAGGCTGGTCGGCCTGGAGCGGCACCCGGCCGCCGCCCGCGAGGCGGCGCGCCAGGGCGGTCTGGCCGCCGTCATCGCCGATGGCGGCCGCCTGCCGATGCGCACCCGGTCGGTCGACCTGGTGCTCTGCTCCAAGCTGCTGCACCACCTGCCCGGCGCGGCTGGCACCCGGCTGCTCTCGGAGATGGACCGGGTGGCCCGGCGGGGCGTCGTCGTCGCCGACATCCACCGCAGCGCCCTCGCCGCCGCGGGGATCTGGCTCGCGTCGTTCCCGCTTCGATTCCACCCCGCCACCCGGCACGACGGCGTGATCTCGGTGTTCCGCGGCTTCAGCCCGGCTGAGCTGCACGGAGCCTGTGCGGCGGCGCACGTCGCTGCCACGATCAGGAGCCATCCCGGCTGGTGCCTGACGGCGGCGTGGCGTCCGGCCGGAGCGCAGGCATGATCCAGATCGACCGGCGACAGGTCGCGGCCCCGCTCGCGGGCATCTTCCGCGCCGCCTCCGACGTGGAGCGCTGGCCGGAATGGCTGCCGCACTACCGCTGGGTTCGCTTCCTGGAGCGTCGCGCCGACGGCGGCATCGTCGAGATGGCCGCATGGCGCCCGTTCGGCGCGTTCCGTTACCCCACCTGGTGGGTGTCGGACATGGCGATCGACCGCGAGGAGCCTCGGATCCGGTACCGGCACATCAGGGGCATCACGAAGGGGATGGACGTCGCGTGGGAGTTCGCGCCCGGGAGCACCCACGTAACGGTTACCATCACGCACCGGTGGGACGGGCCCGCGTGGCCGCTCATCAGGAGGCCGGCGGCCGAGCTGGTGATCGGTCCGGTGTTCGTGCATGGGATCGCGCAGCGGACGCTGGCGGGCATCGCGCGCCAGGCGGAGAAGGGGGAGGTGGCATGAGCGCTCCGCGGCGGGTGGTGGTGACGGGCATCGGCTGCGTGACGCCGATCGGAACCGGCGTCGAGGGCCTCTGGGAGGGGCTGCGGGCGCGCCGGTCGGCGGTGCGGGCGATCACCCGCTTCGATCCGACACCCTTCCGGAGCCGCGTCGCCGCGGAGATCCCGGATTTCCGGCCGCGCGACTTCCTGGACGCGAAGCGCGCCAAACACTACGACCGCTACTCACAGCTCGCGGTGGTAGCGGCGGGCCTCGCCATCGAGAACGCCGCGCTGAACCTCGCGGCGGAGGACCGCGAGCGCGTTGGCGCCATCATGGGCTCCGCCCTCGGCGGCGTCGCGTACGCCGAGGAGCAGGTGGGGGTCTATTTCCACCAGGGGCTGCGCGCCGTGGACCCGATGCTCGCCCTCTCGGTGTTCGGTGGCGCGGCGAGCTGCAACATCGCCATCCAGTTCGGCATCTCCGGCCCCAACTCTACCAACGCGATGAGCTGCGCCTCGGGCACCATCGCCGTCGGCGACGCCTTCCACGCCATCCGCGACGGCCGCGCCGACGTGATGGTGGCCGGCGGAGCCGAGGCGCCGCTCGCGCCGCTCTGCTTCGGCGCTTTTTCGGTGATCCGCGCGATGTCGCAGCGAAACGACGACCCCGCGCGGGCGAGCCGCCCGTTCGACGCGGACCGCGACGGGTTCGTGATGGGTGAGGGGGCCGCGGTGCTGGTGCTCGAGGAACGCTCGCGCGCGCTGGCACGCGGCGCGCCGATCGTCGCCGAGGTCCTCGGCGCGGCCTCGACCAACGACGCGTACCACATGACCGCCCCGCGGCCCGACGGCGGGCAGGCCGCCCGCTGCGTCAGGCTCGCGCTGGAGGACGCCGGCGTCAAGCCGCACGAAGTGGACTACGTCAACGCGCACGGGTCGTCCACTCCGCTCAACGACAAGACGGAGACGCTCGCCTTCAAGCAGGTATTCGGCGAGCACGCAAGCCGCCTCGCGGTGAGCGGCACCAAGGGCTACTACGGACACCCCCTGGGCGCGTCCGGCGCGATCGAGGCGGCGGTCACCGCGCTGGCGCTGGACCGCGGCTGGCTGCCGCCCACGATCAACCTGGAATGCCCCGATCCCGAATGCGACCTCGACTACCTCGGAAACGGCGGCGAGGCGCGCCCGGCCGACGTCGCCGTGTCCAACTCGTTCGGCTTCGGGGGCATCAACGCCGCCATCGTCATGAAGAGGACGGACTGACGGACCGGTGACGGACGGACCGCGGCCGCCGGCGCTTGCGTTGGGCGCCGCGGCCCGGGCATATTGTCGCCGCTGGTTGGTCCACTTCCCAACTATACCGAACCACGAGGCACGTGCATGCGTAACACCCTGCGCCCGCTGGTCGCGGAATTCATCGGCGTGTTCTTTCTCACTTTCGCCGGCGCCGGCGCGATCGTAGCCAACACCTATCGCGAGGGCAGCGTCGGTCTGCTCGGCATCGCCGCGGCCCACGGCCTGGCGCTAGCCATAGCCATCAGCGCCACCATGAACATCTCGGGCGGCCACATCAATCCCGCGGTGACGCTCGGACTGTGGTCGGTAGGCCGGATCGACGCGAAGAAGGCCGGCCGGTACGTCCTCTTCCAGCTCCTCGGAGCGGTCGCCGCGGCGTACGCCGTCAAGGGGCTCTACCCTGAGATGGCCGGTAGGGTGGCGGCGCTCGGCACTCCGCGGCTGGCGAGCGACGTGAGCCTGGTCCAGGGCATCGTCATCGAGGCCATCCTGACGTTCTTCCTCGCCTTTGCCGTGATGGGGACGGCCGTCGATCCGGCGGCGCCGAAGATCGGAGGCTTCGGCATCGGCCTGACCGTCATGTTCGGCATACTCGCCGGCGGCAACCTCACCGGCGCCGCGATGAACCCGGCACGGGCCTTCGGCCCCGCGCTCGCATCCGGCACCTGGATCGCCCAGGGGGTCTTCTGGGTGGGCCCGATCCTCGGCGCGATCGCGGCGATGCAGGTGTACGAAAGGATGTTACTGAAGAAAGACGGTTGAAGAGCCTCTCTTCAACTCCTTCGTCCGCCACCACAATGCCAGCGCATATCCCACGTACACCACCGCCGCCGCCACATACGCCGCGGTCATGTAGCCGCCGTTATCCGGCATCATCGGCCTCCGTGCGCGCGTCGGCCACGGTGGCC
>JAUYOW010000276.1 GCA_030697825.1 Gemmatimonadales bacterium
AGCGAGGAGTTCTACGAGATCCTGCACGAGCAGGTGGAGATCGCGGAGGGCGTCATCCGCCTGCTGAGCGCGAGGTTAAGGGAGGCGGACGCGGTGATCGGGCGGCAGCGCCGCGCCGCGGCAAGCTGAAACCAACGGCTAACGGCCAACGGCTAATACTCGCCGGTGGTGAACCGCCGTTCGCCGCCGCCCGCCCCGCTCTTGGCGCCCGAGGCGTCGAAGGCGGTCGTGTTCACCGCGATGTTGCCGCCGCCCGGCGTCGTCGCGGTCCGGTTGGTCTTGCACGTGTTCAGAGCGGGAGCCGGCCACGATGAGCGCGAGCGAGGCATTCCGCGACATGGCCTAATGACATAGCTTCACCCCGCCCACGACAATATGACGGCGCTCACGCGCTGATACCACCGAAACCGAACGAGACCGTCGATGCCACGCATCTCAGTCTGGTCCCTGCTCTTCGCCGCGACGGCCACCTCGCTCCACGCCCAGGCGCCGGCCCCTGCCAGCCCCTCGCCCGCCGACCTCATCATCACCGGGGCGCGCATCTACACCGTGGACCCGACCCGGCCCCGGGTGGAGGCCCTCGCCGTGCAAGGTGGACGCGTGGTCTTCGTGGGGAGCACCCGCGGCGCGATGGTGCTGCGGGGGCCCCGGACGCGGGTGCTGGACCTGCCCGGGCGCACCATCATCCCCGGCATGGTGGACGCGCACTTCCACTTCATGGGAGTCGGCGCGGCGCTGCGAAACCTAGACCTGGTCGGCACCCGCTCCGAAGACGCGGTCGTCCAGCGCGTGGCGGCGCGGGCGCGCGAGGTGCGCCCGGGCGAGTGGATCCGCGGCCGCGGATGGAACCAGAACGAGTGGGCCGATACCCGCTTCCCGACGCACGAGGCGCTGAGCCGAGCCGTCCCCGACAACCCGGTCGTGATGACCCGGGTCGACGGCCACGCGACCTGGGTGAACGCCCGGGCACTACAACTCGCCGGTGTCACCGCCTCCACGCCCGACCCCGACGGCGGGCGGATCATCCGGAACCCTGACGGCTCGCCGACCGGAGTGCTCGTGGACCGCGCGATGGGGCTCGTCTCGCGTGTGGTGCCGCCGCCCTCGATGGAGGAGCGCCGCGCCCAGGCGCTCGCCGCCCTCGCGGAGGCCAGCCGATGGGGACTCACCGGCGTCCACGACGCGGGAGTGGACTCTGCCTCCATCGCCCTCTACGAGGAGCTGGCCCGCACGGGCCGCTACTCGCTGCGCAACTACGTCATGATCCGAGAGGACAGCGCCACCCTCGAGCACCTGCTCGGGCGCGGGCCGCAGAGCGCGCTGTACGGCGGCCGGCTCTGGATCCGGGCCATCAAGCTCTCGGCCGACGGCGCGCTCGGCTCCCGAGGCGCTCTGCTGCTCGAGGACTACAGCGACGAGCCGGGCAACCACGGCCTCACCGTGACGCCCGCCGACGTCGTCCGGCGCACCGCAGTGCGCGCCCTCCAGACCGGCTTCCAGCTCAACGTCCACGCCATCGGCGACGGCGCGAACCGCGCGGTGCTCGACGCGTTCGAGCCCGCGCTGCTCCAGGTCCCGGTCGCCGACCACCGCTTCCGGATCGAGCACGCGCAGGTCATCCACCGCCAGGACATCCCGCGCTTCGCGCAGCTCGGCGTCATCCCGTCGATGCAGGGGAGCCACCAGACCAGCGACGCGCCGATGGCCATGAACCGCCTCGGCTGGACCCGCGTTCAGGGAGCATACGCCTGGCGCTCCCTCCTGGAAACGGGCGTCGTGATACCCAACGGCTCCGACGCGCCGGTCGAGCACTGGAACCCGCTCATTTCGTTCCATTCGGCGGTGACGCGCCAGGACGCCGGCGGATGGCCCGCGGGAGGTTGGTTCCCCGCGCAACGGATGACCCGCGAGGAAGCGCTGATGAGCATGACGATCTGGCCGGCGTACGCCTCGTTCATGGAGGACGTGAGCGGGTCGTTGACGCCGGGGAAGTACGCGGACTTCGTGGTACTGGATCAGGATATCATGCGCGTGGCCCCGGACCAGATACTCGATACGAGGGTGCTGATGACGGTACTGGGGGGAGAGGTCGTCTACGAGGCTGGGAGGGGTCAGTGAGCGGTAGAGTTGCAGGGTTGCAGAGTTGCAGCGGTCGGCAGGGGGTAGTGGGCAGGGCGCTCTCGGCGGCGCTTCTCCTTGGCGCCTTGGCGCCTTGGCCCGTTGGAGCCCAGATCCGTCCACTCCCTCCGCTCAGGGAACAGGCGCGCATCCAGCAGGAGTGGCTCCAGTACCGTCTCGACAGCATCCTGCCCGGGCTCATGCGCAGGCATGGGGTCCAGATGTGGATCGTGGACTGCCGCGAGTATAACGAAGACCCGGTCTTCTTTTCGATAGTCTCGGCGACGACCTTCGCCTGCCGCCGGCGCACCATCTACGTCTTCAACGATCGCGGCCCCGGTCAGCCGTTCGAGCGCCTCGCCCTTGGCGGCAGCTCGCAGGGCGGACTCTTCGCCGCGTTCCGGGACTCCACCGTGCCGAGCGGCGAGCTGGTGGGCCAGGGCCAGTGGGCGCTGCTGCGGCGGCTCGTCGAGACGCGCAACCCGGCTGCGATCGCGATCGACATCTCGGCCACGCACGCGTTCTCGGACGGGCTCTCCGCCGGCGAGTACGAGCAGCTCCAGGCGGCCCTCGGGCCCGAGCTGATGGCGCGGGTGCGCCGCGCGGAGCTCCTCCCGCTCGAGTACATCGCCCTCCGCGCACCCAACATGGAAGCGTGGTACGTGCGGTTGCAGGAGATCGCGCACGATATCATCCGCACGGCGTTCTCGCGTCAGGTGATAACGCCCGGCGTGACGACCACCGACGACGTCGTCTGGTGGACCCGGGAGCGCCTGAGCGACCTCGGCCTCGGCACCTGGTTCCAGACCACCGTGGACGTTCAGCGCCGCGGCGTGAATCCTGATTCCTTACCCAATCCGATCATCCTCCCGGGCGACGTGCTGCACATCGACTTCGGTGTCAGTGCGATGGGGCTCAAGACCGACACTCAGCACATGGGTTACGTGCTCCGCCGCGGCGAAACCCAGCCGCCGGAGGGGATCCGCCGGGCCCTCGCGACCAGCAACCGGCTCCAAGACATCGTCATCGCCGGGATGGGTCCTGGACGGACCGGCAACGAGGTGCTCGCCGCATCGCTGGCGGCGATGCGGGCCGACGGGATCACCGGCACCGTCTACTCCCACCCCATCGGCGACCACGGGCACGGCGCCGGACCGCTGATCGGGTTGTGGGACCGGCAGGAAGGCGTTCCCGGCCGCGGCGACGTCCCGGTGCTGGCGAATACCTGGTTCTCGATTGAGCTCGAAGCCCGCACCCCCGTGCCGGAGTGGGGCGGTCAGGCGGTCAAGTCATCGCAGGAGGAAGATGCCATCGTGGGCCCGGACGGTGCGGTCCGCTGGGCATTGCGTCGGCAAACCGACTTTCATCTCGTGAGGTGAGGCGGGCCGCCGCCGCCGCGGCGGGTCGCGCTCAGGGAATCACGATCGTGGCGACGACGCCGTCGAAGTCGTCGGCCGCAGCTTCCGCTCCGGCGGGCACCCCCCAGGTTCCGCCGTCAACCCGCACGTTGAAGCGGTACAAGCCCGGCTTGAGCCGGAGCGTCACCTCCCACACGCCGTCCGCCCGCACCAGCGGAATCGGCTGCCAGTCGCTGAAGTCCCCCATGACCTCCACCCGGCTCGCCGACGCCGCGTGGATCCGGATCGCGTGGGCGCCGTCCTCGGCATGTCCAAGCTCGAAGCGCACGCCGGCGAGCGCCGTCGGGTTGTCGGGCGGGCGCACGCGGCCGGCCAGCAGGCGCTGTGGCTCGGCGACGCGCGCGCGCGCCTTCGCGCGCTGGCCGAGGCGCATCGCCACGGTGGCATAGCGCCCCGGAATGCTGCCGCGGGCTGGGTCGCTCGGATAGCGGCCGCCACTCGCGACGAGCGCGAGCCCGTCGGACAGCCAGGCCACCGCGCTCACCTCGCCGTACGCTCCGCGTCCGCCGCCCCGGCTCGCGAACCGCGCACCGAGGCTGCCGTCCGCCTCGAGGCGGCCACGGGTCCAGCGCGCGCGCCCCCCCGCGTCGGTGTACACCGTGTCGCCGACGCGCATGGTTGCCCACGACCCGCTGAGCCACATGATTCCCGATCGCACCCACGCGCCCGCCTGCCACCCGCGCGTCGCGTACGCCGTGTCCGCGCGGTAGGCGCGCCCGCCTGTCGCGCCCGCCCACATTCCCCGCTGGCGCGACATCCAGTGCACCCGAACCTCGCCGAGCAGATGTGCGAACCGCGCGAACTCCGCGTAGGAGCTCGTGCCCACGTCGCCGGCGACCTCCGCCCGAAGCGGCCCCACCACGGGAGAGAACGCCGCGCCACTCAACGATCCCTGGAGGCTGCGGTTGCCACTCTCGAAGACGAGGAGGGTCCCGCGGGCGCCGGCGGAGAAGCGTGGGGTTTCGATGCGGAGCGCGGGGCTGATCGACGCGGCGCCGGATGAGAGGAACCCGTCGTAGCGAACGATGGACACGCCGGCATCGAGCGTGTTGACGACCTGTGCGGTGAGGGCGGGGATCCGGGCCAGCGCGCACACCGCACCCAGACCGAGCGCGGAGAGCGGCCGGGCCAGCCTCACGTTCGTGCGGCGGCGGCTGTTACGGCCGGCGCGGCCGCGCCGGGCCCGGCGAGGACGCTCCGGCGCCCAGCACTTGGTCCCGGGCGGTGGCATTCACTCGAACGGCGACCGCCGCGCCCGGAGGGGCCCCCAGCGCGATATCGCGGTCCACGCTCTGCCGGAACGCGACCAGCTCGGCGTCCCGGAGCGCCGCGCGCGCCAGCGCCACGACTGCGAGCGATGCGGTATCCGGAGGCACGCCGTCAGCGAGGAGGTCGGCGAGGACCGCCAAGTGCACGGCGACCGTCTCGTCGGTACGCACGGCGCGCACTCGCTGGAGCGCCGTCACCGGCGCGCCGGCGCGGAGGGCCGCCGCGCCCGCCACCAGCTCGGCCGTAGAGGACGCGGCGCCGAGCGCGCCCCGCGCCGCGGCCAACTCGCCCGAGAGCCGCCGCACCGCGGCCAGGATGCGCGCGCCCGGCGCGTTCTTGCTGGCTCCTTCGAGCGCCTTGGCGATGAGCGGGTCCGTGGGAACACCGAGCGCGCGTACCGAATCTACGATCGCCTCCACCGCCGCCCGCGTGCCCGCATCCAGCCGCCCCGCGAGCCGCGGGTCCTGCGCGCGCCCGGGCCGCGCGGACACGGCGAGCGCCAGCGCGACGACTCCGATCAATCGAGCCCGCCTCATAGCGCCCTCCCCGCGGCCGGCGGTGCGCCGACCGTGATCACCGACGACGGGACGCCGAAATCGTCGCCGATGGCGCGGGGCGCAACCGGGTCGGCGACGAACCGCAGACCGTCCACGACGAACGTGTAAGTATAGCGACCGGGCGCGAGCCGCACCTCGACTGCCCACAGCCCCGACCCGGCCCGCGCCAGCGGCGTGCGGCGAGCGTCCCACCCGTTGAAGTCACCGGCGAGCGCGACCGCGCGCGCCTCGGGGGCGTGGAGCACGAACTGCACGGCCGGCACGGATTCCTCCGCCGCGACATCCGCCGATGCCGGCGCGCGAGTCGATCGCGCGAACACCCCCAGCGTCACGACTCCCGCGACGCCGGCCGCCAGCGCCAGGCCGCCAAGCGGCGACAGCGCGAACGAGCGAGGCTCGCGCGCCCATTCCCAGGCCCGGATCCACGCCGGCCTCGACGACGACCTGCGCACCTCCGCCATCACCCGAGTGTCGAAGCCCGCGTCGAGCGGCACCGCCTGCTTCAGCTCGGCCGCGATCCGGCGGATCAGGTCAGCGTCATCATGCCTCACTCTGTACCTCCTGCAACAGTTCGCGCAGCCGGTCGCAGGCGCGCTTGACCCTCATCTTGAGGGCGGATACGCCCGCGCCCGTCACCCGCGCCATCTCGTCGTATTCCAGCTCCTCGACGTGCTTGAGCAGGAACGCCTCCCGATACAGCGGGTCGAGCCGCGCCAGCGCCCGCTCGAGCTCCTCCCGCCAGGCGCCCCCGTCGAAGGCGGGCGCCGCACCGGCACTCTGAAGCGCGACCTCGTCGCGCACGAACGTCCGGCCCCTCCGGCGGGTGATCGCGCCGTGAGTCCGGCACCGGTTGGCGAGGATCCGGAACAGCCACGAGCCGAAGCGGGAAGGATCCCGGCAGTTGGACAGGGACCGGTACGCGCGGACGAACGCATCCTGCATCGCCTCCTCGGCGTCCTCGCGGTCGCCCAGCATGCGCAGCGCGAACCGCACGAAGCGGTCGCGGTACCGCGCCACGAGCACCGCGTACGCGTCCACATCGCCCGCCAACACGCGTCGGACGATCGTCGCGTCATCGGGGCCCACACCGGTAAGACCCTCGGCGCCCCCCACGCGTCACCGCGCCCCGGCGTCGTGCCGCCGGTGACCAGACCGGCGCCGGCCGGGTCTTTCATGTTGAGGTTGCCCCACCGCGTCCAAGTCGCTCATGATGGAGTCCAGATGCGCACCACCTTCACCACGGCCATCGCCCTCGCTTCCGCCCTCGTCGCCGGATCCTGCTATCAGGACGATACCACCGGCCCGAACCTCAGGCCATACGGCGCCCCCTTCACGACCGTCGAGATCACCGACGCTCCGTTCCCGTACGATTCCGTGGCGCGCGTGGACCTCTACATCGTCAGCATCCAGGCGAGCACCTCGCTCGACACCAACGACCTCAACCCGGACTGGGTGACGATCGCCGAGCCGCACCAGGCGTACAACCTGATCGACCTCCAGGGCGGCGTCACGGACACGCTGGGCGGGAAGATCATCCCGGCCGGCCAGTACCGGGCAGTCCGCATGGTGCTCGACACCGACTCGTCGAGTATCACGGCCAAGAACGGCCAGCCGATGCCCGTAGCCTGGCAATCGAGCGCCGGCCGGCCGACGCTGTACGCCTACGTCGAGGACCCGCTCGGCGTGTCGGACACCGGGGCGCAGATAGTCATCGACTTCGACGTGGGGCGCAGCTTCCTATGCGACGCGCCGTGCTCGAGCTTCGTCTTCAGCCCGGTCTTCCGCGCCGTGACCAAGTCGGCCACCGGCTCGATCAGCGGCGTGGTGCGCGGCGACACGCTGGTACAGTTCCCGGAGGCCATCAAGGACGTAACGGTCACGGTGTTCCGAGGCAACGTCGCGCTCTTCGACGCGTATTGGACGGTGGTCGCGACCGGGAAGACCGATGCGCAAGGCGAGTTCCGCATCGCGTACCTCCTCCCCGGCAGCTACATCGTGCGGGTCGACGCGCCCCGGGCGTCGCCGTTCACCCCGGGCGTGATTGGGAGCCTCAACGTGGAGGCGGGCCAGGACACCCGCGTCAGCATCTCGCTCCCAAGGCTCTCGGCCGGCACCATCCAGGTCTCGCCGCTGCCCGACTCCCTCATCCGGGGCGACAGCATCGTCCTCACCGCCGCTGTCGTGGGCCCCAGCGGGCCGATCCCCAACCCGCGCGTCACCTGGACGAGCCTGGACTCGGGGATCGCGCCGGTGTACCAGCTGTACTCGGGCCCTCAGGCCCTGGTGTACGGACGCTCGCTCGGCACCGCGCGGATAATGGTGAGCGGCGACGGCTCCAGCGCCACGCTCTTCATCAGGGTAGTGCCCGGTGTTCCGCCGGTCGTCAGCTCGGTGACCATCTCGCCCCCCGCCGCCACCATCGCCCGGAACGACACTCTCGGCCTGTTCGCGTTCGCGCGCGATCCGCTGGGGGCCCCGATCGCGAACCGGACCTACTCGTGGACCACCAGCGACACTCTGGTCGCGCGCCTCATCTGGGTAGCCGGCGTCGGGAACAACTACGCGATCGTCCGCGGGATCAATGCGGGGACGGCGACCGTCAGCGCGGCGGCGGATGGGAAAACGGGGACGGCGACGATAACAGTGACTCCGT
>JAUYOW010000277.1 GCA_030697825.1 Gemmatimonadales bacterium
GTTGACGGTGCGCGTGAGCGCCACCGCCAGGTTCAATGGTCCACGAATGTCGCGGCCCTTGTCGAAGCGGGGCTTGTCGGTGAGCGCCCCGGTTTCGGCCCAGGCCTGTTCGCGTGTGTCGAGCACCACCGCCGTTTCCCAACCCTCCGGCTTATCCACCTGGATGCCGCCGGCGCGTGGGAACAGCGTGACGCTGCTGAAATTGCGCACGATCGGGTGCGTGCCGTAGGTCGCCACCACCAGCGCCGCGGCGTTGCCGGTGAGCGTTTGCGACGCCGGGTCGACAATGATGCCCGGCAGGAACTCGAGCCCAAGCGTCTCCGCCACCGGATCGAGTCCGTGCAACGGCCCGGGATCGGCGAGCCACAGCAGGTTACCGCCGCGCTCGAGGTAGTTCTCGATTTCCTTCACCTCGCCCGGCAGCAGCCGCAGACGTGGGCCGGCGATAACCAGCGTCGTGGTGTTTTGCGGTATCTGCGGGTGCTCGCCGAGCGCGAGCGTGCGCAGCTTGAAGCCGCGTTGCCGCAGCTGCGCGGCCCACAACGACAGGTCGAAGTTCGCCTGGCGCTCGGGGCTGCGCTCGCCGTGTCCGGCGAGAAACACGACCCAGCGCTCGCCGCGGTGCCCCAGGCGCGTGAGCGCGTTGGTCAACATCTCCTCGTTAAGCTGGATCGGCAGCAGGTTCTCGCGCGCGCCGGCATATTCGAGCACGAGCTCGCCGTCGTGCTGAATCCCGGCGCCACGCGTCTGTTCCGGCGCGGCGTCCGGGTCCACATACGTGAGCCGGATGTCGGGTTTGTATTTCTGGTAACGCTGGATGAGTTCGCCGATGACGCGCCGCAACTGGCCGCGCTGGCTGGCGTAGGCAGTGACCGTCAACGGTTCCGTGAGCCCTTTGACCGCTGCTTGGCTGGCCTCGGACAACGAGTGCCGCCGACTGGCGGTGAGATCGAACTGTAGTGGGAATTCACGGCTTAGACTTTGCAACAAGCCCACGGCC
>JAUYOW010000278.1 GCA_030697825.1 Gemmatimonadales bacterium
CGGCTGCCGGGGATGCGGTCCACGTTGGCGATGACCTCCCAGTGTTTGCCGCCCACGTCGAACTCGGCCGTCCAGTTGAAGTCGGAATCCGTGAGGCGCGTCTCGGTCCGGAACCACGAGAAGCTCTCGCCCTGCACCGCCCACGAGAACCTGGCCACGCTGTCGCTCACCGTCGCGCTGACCGGGCGGAACCGCCGCTGGGTCGCGATCCTCTGATCGCGCGCCACGCGGCGACGCGCCACGTACCACGGCAGCGTCTCCAGCGCCGTGCGGGCGGCGCTGTCCCTGGCCGAGACCGTGGCCAGCTCGTAGGCCAGGTCCGCGCGTCCGCTGTCGGAAAGGGCCCGCGCGCTCGCGAGCACCTCCGCCGCCAAATGATCGCGCGCTCGCGTGGCGGTGTCCCTGAGCAGCATCTCGACTGAGAAGGGGAGCATGCGGGCCACGCTGCCCGTCGGGACGAGGCGCGTCGCGTCGCTCAACACCTTCTCGAGCACGGTGACGCGCACCTCGACGGGGAGTTTGAAGAACTGGGGTACGTAGCCGCCGAGGAAGAGGGCGCCCAGCATGTCCGCCGTCAGCTCAGGGTTCGCCGCCGCAGCGGGCGCGAGGGCGGCGCTGGTGCGGTCGAGGAGCGCTTCCGCGCGGTCGTAGCGTCCCCCCAGCTGGAAGAGGGTGTATGCCCAGCCCGCCCCCTCGATCTGGAACGCGTTGAGCGCCGCCATGTCGAGGCTGCCGGTCTGGAACAACGAATCGGCGATCCGGGAGCCGTCCGCGTAGCGGCGGAGCTTGGAGAGCAACGCCATCCGCCGGGCGGGAACGTTCTCCAGGCCGGTCTCGACGCCCAGCGAATCGGCGGTCTCCAGCTCGCGCAGCGCCTCGGCCGCGTCGCCTCCCAGGTCGGCCACGCGCGACGCCCACAGGTGCGCCTCCGCTTCGGTGCGCCCGACCGCGAGCCAACGACCTACCCAGGCCCGGGCGGCAGCGAGGGCGCGCGCGCGAGCCGCCCCGAGCGTGTCCGCCGGCACGGTCCCGAGTGACTCGGACGGCACCAGGACCAGTGTGTCGAACAGCAGCGGAACGAAAGTCCGTGACGGCGCGGTGCTGAGCAGGGCCGGGAGCGACGCCGCTTCCTGGCGCCAGGTCGGCATGAACCCCGGCGTTCCGCCCGCCGCCAGCAGGTAGGCCTGAGTGAGGCTCTGGTAGAGGTGATGCCGCGCGGGATCGAGCTCCAGCACCCGCTTGGCCAGAGCCAACGCGACGTTCAAGTTGCTCGCCGGACGCTCTCCAGCGCCGGAGCGTACCAGGATCGGGTTGAACGCCTCGATACTCATCCGCCATTCGAGCGCGTCCACGTTGGACGAGTCCTGCTCGACCAGACGCACGAACCGTTCGCGCGCCGCTCGGAAGCGCCCGCTCAGCATGTCGTTGATGCCCAGCACCAACTCCCGGTCGCGCGGGTTAAGGCGGTCGGCCAGCGCGGCCGCCCGCGCGGCATAGCGGAAGCTCTGCGAGCCGGCCGTCGCCAGGTCCATGGGATTGGCGCTGAACGAGGCCTCGGCCAGCTTGGCGTAGGCCTGGGCGAACGTACTGTCGAGGCCAACGGCTTCAAGGAAGGCGTCGCGGGCGCGCCGTGCCTCGGACCGGTTGTAATGGGCGATGCCGCGGACGTAGGCGCGATAGGCGTCCAGGGAGCGCGTGGTGGTCGCCGCGAGGTCGGCGGCCGCGGTGTCGATGCCGGCCGCGCGGATGAGCCGCGTGCCCAGGCGCTGGTAGACCGCCCGCACGTCCTCGCCGGCCGCCGCCTCCTCCACCGCGCGCACCACCACCTGGTTGGAAACCACGTCGAAGGCGCGGGCGCTCACGCGGACCCGGCCGCCGAGTACCAGTACCTCGCCCGTCACCGCGGTCCAGCCACCGGTCTCGTTCCCGATCCGCCGAATCACGGCCAGGTCCATGACTCCGCCCGGGCGCAGGCCCGCCCGTTGCAGCGCCGGGTACAATCGCTCGTCGGGGACGACTTTGAGCTCCTCACGCTTGCCCAGGGCGTCGGCGATGAGCACGGGCGAGCCTTCGACCAACCACTCGTGCTCGGCCGAGCGCGAGACGTTGCGGAAGGGGAGCACCAGGAAACTGCGCCGGCGCTGCTCGGGGCCGGGCGGCGGAACGCGGCGCGGCGCGGCGCGGCGCACGCCCGCGCAGGGCGGCGGCGTGCCGTCTGGGCACTGGGCGTGGAGCGCGGGCGCAAAGGCCGCGCCCGCAGGCAGCAACGCGACGCCGAGGAGGAAACAGTTCCAGCGCATGAGGATGTGAAGCATATGACGCCGGGGGCAGCGCCTGGTCAAGTCGCGCGACGGGGGTGCTTGACGCTCGGTGCCGTCGGCTGCATAAGCATGGCAGGGCACTTTCACCGTCCGACCGGCCACAAGGAGGCCACCATGGCCGACACCATCCGCAAGGTCAGCTACTACTACATCATGGTCCCCAACCGCGCGGGCGCCGGCGCCAGGGTGCTCGGCGCGCTGAAGGACGCCGGCGTCAACCTGCGCGCGTTCTCGGGCTTTCCGAGCGGCCGGAAGGCGCAGCTCGACTTCATCCCCGAGGATGGCGCGGCGTTCCTGCGCGTCATGCGCCGAGCCGGCGCGAAGGTGAGCAAGCGGAAGACCGGCTTGCTCATCGAGGGCAGGGACCGCATCGGCGCGGTCGCCTTGATCCACGCCAAGCTGGCCAAGGCGAAGATCAGCGTGACGGCGATGGACGCCGTCTGCACCAAGGGTGGGCGCTACGGGGCGCTGCTCTGGGTGAAGCCGAAGGACGTCGCGAAGGCCGCGAAAGTGCTGGGGGCCAGGTAGCGCTTCAGCGTTTGCCGCTGCCGGGCCCGGGCTTCAGCCCGAGGCTTCGCCGGCCGCCTTCGCCGCCTGGAACGCCATTCCCCGGAGGCGGGTGATCCGCATCGCCATCGGCGGATGGGTGCCGAGGAGATTGGCCATCGCTCCCTCCTTCGCATTCACCTTCCGGCCCAGCGGATCGGCGATGCAAAGATGAGCGGTGCCGCGCTTGATGGACGCGGTGGGCGCCACGGCCGACTCGATCTTCTGGAGGGCGGACGCGAGCGCGGCGGGATTGCGCGTCAACTCCGCGCCGGTCGCGTCGGCCAGGTACTCTCGATTGCGGGAGACCGCCATCGCCATGAAGCGAGTGATGATCGGCGCCAGGATCAGCGTGACGACCCAGAGCACCAGGAGCACGATCATGATCGCGCCGCCGCCGCCGCCCTTGCGGCCGCCGCGCCCGCCTAACAGCCGCCCGCCGCCGCCGCGGAAGATGCGGCCCATCCCGTCGGACAGGATGACTACCACTCCCACCAGCGCCGCGATCAGGGTCATCAGGCGCACATCGAGGTTGCGAACGTGCCCCATCT
>JAUYOW010000279.1 GCA_030697825.1 Gemmatimonadales bacterium
GGGCTGCCGCGCCACCTCGTCGTCTCCCTGGAGATCGGCCGCCGGTGACCTAGGCGTCGGCTGCTTCCGCTGGTATCTTGGCGCGACCATGCGCCTCACCTCCCTCGATTGGCTCGTCGTCTTCGTCTCCATCGTCGTCTCGTTCATCCCCGCCATCGTCCTCGCGAAGCGGGCGGGTACGAGTACCGCCGAGTTCTTCACCTCGGGCCGGTCGGCGCCGTGGTGGCTGGTGGGCGTTTCGATGGTGGCCACCACCTTCAGCACCGACACGCCCAACCTCGTGACCAACCTCGTCCGCGAAAAGGGCGTTGCGAACAACTGGCTGTGGTGGTCGTTCCTGCTCACCGGCATGGCCACGGTGTTCTACTACGCCCGCATGTGGCGCCGCTCCGGCGTTCTCACCGACCTCGAGTTCTACGAGATCCGCTACTCCGGCAGGGCGGCCACCTTCGTCCGTGGTTTCCGCTCGGTCTATCTAGGCCTCCTCTTCAACTGCGTCATCATGGCGTCGGTGAACCTCGCGGCCGTGAAGATCGCCAACGTGATGCTCGGCTGGCCGATGGGGAAGACGCTGGTGATCTGCGCGGTCCTCAACATCGCGTTCGCAGCCACCAGCGGGTTGTGGGGCGTGCTGGTCACCGACTTCATCCAGTTCGGGATCGCGATGACCGGCTCCTTCGCGGCGGCCTGGTTCGCGCTCAAACAGCCCGAGGTGGGCGGGCTCTCGGGCCTCTTCAGCCGGATCGACCCCCAGTCGCTGAACCTGCTCCCCGACTTCGGGGACTGGAGCATGACGCTCTCGGTGCTCATCATCCCGATCACCGTCCAGTGGTGGTCGGTGTGGTATCCCGGCGCGGAACCCGGCGGGGGCAGCTACATCGCGCAGCGCATGCTGGCCTCGAAGAGCGAGAAGGACGCGCTCGCCGGCACGCTCTTCTTCAACGCGGCGCACTACGCGCTCCGGCCGTGGCCGTGGATCGTCGTCGCGCTCGCGTCCCTGCTCGTCTACCCCGAACTGTCGGACATCGCGCGCACCTTCCCGTACGTTGACCCCGCGCTCATCGGGCACGACATGGCGTACCCCGCCATGCTCCGGTTCCTGCCGGCCGGGTTCATGGGGCTGATGGTGGCGGGTCTCCTGGCGGCGTACGTGTCGACCCTCTCGACCCACCTCAACTGGGGCACCTCGTACCTGGTGCACGACTTCTACCGGCGATTCCTGAAGCGCGGCGAGGACGAGCGGCACTACGTGCTGGCCGGGCGAATCGTGACGGCGCTCCTCATGGGGTGCGCGGCGCTGCTCACCTTCGTCCTGGACTCGGCGCGCGAGAGCTTCGACTTGATGCTGTCGGTGGGCGCGGGAACGGGGCTCATCTACCTGCTGCGGTGGTTCTGGTGGCGGGTGAACGCGTGGAGCGAGATCGCCGCGATGACCAGCTCGTTCGCCGTCGCGGTCGCGTTCTTCGTCGCCGGGAAGGCGGGGCATCCGGTCGCGAGTCACCTCGCGCTGGTGAGCACCGTCGGGGCGACCACGCTCGTTTGGATCATCGTCACCTTCCTGACGCGACCCACCGACCGCCAGACCCTGCTCGCGTTCTACCGCCTGGTGCGGCCCGCGGGACCGGGGTGGCGCAGCGTCCGCGAGGAAGCAGGCGTGGAGGCTGCGCCGGACAGCCTTCCGCAGGCGCTGCTGGGCTGGGTGCTTGGCTGCTGCTTCGTGTACGCGGCGCTGTTCGGGGCGGGGAGCTTCATCTACGGGAGAATGGCCCAGGGGACGGTGTGGCTCGCTCTATTCGCGGTGAGCGGGGTCGGCCTGATGAGGCTGCTGCCGAGGCTGTGGGCCGGCGCGGACGCGTCGTGACAGCAGCGCGGTTCACGGCCCGCCTCTCCAAGTCCAGGTTCGTCGCCGGCTGGCAGTGTCACAGGCTGCTGTGGTGGAAGGTCCACGAGCCGGGCGCCCCGGAGCTGGAGATCGACGCCGGCCTGCAAGACCTCTTCGATCAGGGCCGGCAGGTGGCGGAGGAAGCGCGCAAGCTCTTTCCCGGCGGCGTCCTGATCGACCCGCCACCCGACGCGTACGGCGCGAGGATCGAGGCCACCCGCACGGCGCTCGACTTCGGCGCCGTGGCGGTCTACGAGGCCTCGTTCGAGGCGGACGCCGTTTTCGTCGCGGTGGACGTGCTGCTTAGGGAAGGCGGGGGCTTCACCCTCATCGAGATCAAGTCGTCCACGGGGCTAAAGGAAGAGCACATCCCCGACGCCGCGGTCCAGACCCACGTTCTGCGCCGGTGTGGCGTGGACGTGCGGCGCATCGAGATCATGCACCTCAACCAGGAATTCCGGCACCCGGACGCTGGAGAGCGGTTCGTTCGCGAGGACGTCACGAGGCAGGTCGAGGCGCTGATGCCGGAGGTGCCGCGGCTGGTGGCCGAGCAGCTGGCGGCGCTCCGCGGGCCGCTGCCCGAGGTGGCGATCGGCGGCCACTGCTCCCAACCGCGCAAGTGCCCGTTCTGGGACCGCTGCTGGCCGGCCGAGCGGTTCAGCGTCACCAAGCTGTACCGGGGCCGGGCGAAAGGGCTGGAGCTGCTGGAGCGCGGCGTGAAGACGATGGATGCGATCCCGCCGGCGCAGAAGCTCACCGACATTCAGCGGCGCCAGAAGCGGTCGGCGGAGCGCGACGCGCTCGTCGTGGAGCCCCGACTCGGCGCCGCACTGGAGCCGTTCTCCGGCCGGCTCGGCTTCCTCGACTTCGAAACGATCAGCCGCGCCATCCCGGTCTGGCCAGGGCTCGGCCCGTGGCGTCCGACCACCGTGCAGTTCAGCTATCACGAAGCCCGGCCGGGGGGTGGATACTCGCACGTCGGTTGGCTGGCCGAGGGCCCCGAGGACCCGCGCGACGAGTTGGCGCGGGTGATGCTGGAGACGACGCAGCACGCCGAACGGATCGTCATGTACAGCGCGTACGAGCGGACGCAGATCAAGGCGCTTGCCGAGGCGCTTCCACGGTGGCGGTCGGACCTGCTGGCACTGGAAGGCAAGCTGATCGATCTGCTGCCGGTCATGCAGAACAACCTCTATCACCCGGACTTCCACGGCAGCTTCTCGCTCAAGTACGCGCTGACGCCGATGGTGCCATCGCTGACTTACCGCGACCTGTTGATCCAGGAGGGGATGACGGCGAGCGTGGAGATCTGGCGCCTGCTCTTCGTGGCGCACCTCATCCCGCCGGCCGCGCGGGACCAGCTCCGCGCCGACCTGCTGGCGTACTGCGAGCGGGACACGTTGGCCATGGTGAAGCTTCTGGAGCGGCTCCGCCACCTGGCCGGAAGCGGGGCCTTAGGATGAAGGTGTCGGCCAGGGCGCCTCGAACCGGAAGGGCGCGAGCTTCGCGATGCGGGCGAAGTCCTTTCGGTTCCTGGTGACCAGGGTGAGGCCGGCCTCGCGGCAGGAGAGCGCCAGCAACACGTCGTGGCCGAATGCCCGCGAGACCGTATGGAGCGCGAGGCCATCCTCCCGCGCCAGGCGGGCCAGCACCTGCCCTGCGCGGACCCAGGCGTCGTAGGAAGGCGTGACCAGTCTGCCGCGGTCGGCAAAGGGCGTGAGCACGCTTCGTTCCAGCAGGCGAAGGTCTGCCTTCGACCGGGTGCCGGCGCAGAGCTCGTGCACCACGACGGCGCTTAGGAACTCGAACGGCGCGAACAACCGGTGGAAGAACAGTAGCTCGTCGCCCGCGGCGCGGTCGCGGAAGCCGTCAATGAACAGGTTGGTGTCCAGGACGAACTTCCGCTCCGCGCGGATCACGACGCATCGCCGTCGGGCGGTGTGATGACCACGCCGCGCATGGCCTCCACGCCGTCCATGAGCTCCTGGCGGAAGACCACCAGGTCGAGCGCGGTCTCGATGGCCTCGGTAGCCGTTGCCGCGCCGAGGATGGCCTTTGCCGCGGCGATCTTCGCCGGCGTCAGGCGATAGGTCTTGGGTGTCTTGCGCACGCGAGCGGCCACGGTGGGCTCCAAGGTGTATTGCCGTTTTACAGAATCGTACATATGGCCCCCCGTTTGCGCAAGTGGTGGCCCGAACGGTAATGCATCCGCGGGTGGGCATGGTGGCTGGACTGATGCACTGCGGCGCATTTTCTTGCGGACCATGCCGGTCACCAAAGCTGTCATCCTCGCCCGCGGCCTGGGCACGCGCATGCGCCGGGCCGATCCCGCGGCGACCCTGGACCAGGAACAGCGGTCGGCCGCGGATGCCGGGATGAAGGGGATGATCCCGATCGGCCGTCCGTTCCTCGACTACTTGCTCTCCGCCCTCGCGGACGCCGGCATCCGCGACGTGTGCTTGGTCGTCGGGCCGGAGCACGACGCCGTTCGCGGCCGGTACACTCGTGAGGTCGTGCCGCGGCGAGTGCGGGTGCACTTCGCGGTGCAGGAAGAACCGCGCGGCACCGCCGACGCGGTGCTTGCCGCCGAGTCCTTCGACGCGGGCGACGGATTCCTGGTCATGAACTGCGACAACTACTACCCGGTCGAGGCGCTGCGCGCGCTGGGCGAGCTGGCGGGGTCGGGCATGGCGGGCTTCGAGCGCGCCAGCCTGATGCGCGAGGGCAATCTCGGCGCCGAGCGGCTCGCGACCTTCCCGGTAGCGCGCAGCGATGCGGACGGGTCGCTGCGAGAGTTGGTTGATGGCGCGCGCGCGGACGAAGATCTGGTCAGCATGAATCTCTGGAGGTTCACTCCGGCGATCTTCGACGCCTGCCGGGCCGGCACCCCGTCGCCGAACGGCGAGCTGGAGCTTCAGAACGCGGTGCGCTGGGCGCTCGCGCGCGGCGAGCGTTTCCGGGTCATCCCGTTCCGGGCCGCCGTGCTCGACCTGACGAGCCGCGCCGACGTCGCGTTCGTGGCCGCGAGGCTGGAAGGCGTGGGGGTCGCGCTCTGAGCGAGCGGGCGTGGTTCGTCCCCGGGCGCATTGAGATCCTCGGCAAGCACACCGACTACGCCGGCGGCCGCAGCCTGGTATGCGCCGTTGAGCGGGGGATCGTGGTCATGGCGCAGCCGAGGGACGACGCGCGGGTGCGGGTAGTGGACGCAGCGGGCGGTGAGGTGAGCTTCGAGATCGGGCCGAACCTCGTGCCCCCTGCCGGCCACTGGTCCAACTACCCGATGACGGTTGCGCGCCGCCTGGCGCGGAACTTCGCCGGCCGGATGCGTGGCGTTGACCTCGCGTTCGCGAGCGACCTTCCGCAGGCGGCAGGGCTCGGCAGCTCGAGCGCGCTGGTCATCGCGACGTACCTCGCGCTCGCGGACGCCAACGAATTGGAGAGGCGGCCCGAGTATGGCCCCCACATCGGGACCCTCGACGACCTTGCGACCTACCTGAGCTGTATCGAGATGGGCGGGAGCTTCGGCACTCTCGCCGGCGATGCGGGCGTGGGCACGCGGGGAGGCGCCCAGGACCAGACTGCGATCCTCTGCTGCCGGCGCGGCGCGGTCAGCCAGTACGGATGGCGCCCGGTGCGGCACGAGCGCACGATCGCGATGCCGCCGGGTCATCGGTTCATCGTAGGGGTGAGCGGCGTGGTGGCGGACAAGACGGGCGCAGCGCTCGAGGCGTACAATCGTCTGGCGCGCGAGACCGAGGGCCTTCCGGAGCGGTGGCCACCGGCGCGCCTGGAACAGTTCCAAGCCGAGTGCGAGGAGATCATTCCCGCCGTGGGCGATGCGCTCGAGCGTGGCGCCGTAAATGCGATCGGTCCGCTGGTGGACCGCTCGCAGGCGCTGGCCGAGCGATGTCTTCGCAACCAGGTGCCGGAGACGGTCGCGCTCCAGCGTTCGGCGCGCGAGCTGGGCGCGGTCGCGGCATCGGCGTTCGGGGCGGGGTTCGGCGGGAGCGTGTGGGCTCTGGTTCGCGAGGACTACGCGGAGGGCTTTCGCGAGCAGTGGGCTTCGCGCTACCGGGGGGAGTTTCCCGAGGCGGGGGCGAAGTCGGAGTTCTTCGTCACGGGCGCCGGCCCGGGGGTGACGCGGCTCTAGAGCGGCCGGTAGTTCACGTCGAGGATGCTCAACCGCCTGAGGTGTATCGTCCAATCTGGCGCCGGGCATCGGGGTGAGGCAAGTTCCTCGCGGAGGGAGACAACCCATGGACCGACGTGACGTGCTTCGCCTGCTGGGCGGCGCGTTCGGCGCTTCCGCGCTGGATGCGCTGGCCCCGGACCGCCTCGCCGCCCTGGGCCGGGAGGCGCACGCGTGGGCCGCGGCCCGGGCCACCGGCGCTCTGGACCCGCACCAGCGCGAGACGGTGGCCGCGATCGCCGAGCTGATCATGCCGGCCACGGATACGCCGGGCGCGCGCGCCGCGGGCGTGCCGGAGTTCATCGAGGTCATCGTGGGCGATTGGTACCACGACGACGAGCGCGCGGCGTTCATGCGCGGGCTGGCGGACGTGGATTCGCGCAGCGAGGCCGCCTTCGGCCGTACCTTCGTCGCGCTGGTCGAAGCGGAGCAGGCGGCGATCCTCACCGGCATGGACGCCGAAGCCCGGGCGATGCCGCGTGGCGCCCCGCAGCACTTCTTCGCCCGGATCAAGGGCCTGACCCTCTACGGATACTACACCAGCGAGATCGGCGTCACCCAGGAGCTGGGCGAGGTGTTCATGCCGGGCCGTTACGACGGCGCCGCGCCGGTGCGCGCCGCGGCCCCGCCGCCGGCAGGGCGCTGAGATGCCGCCCGTCTACGACGCCATCGTCGTCGGCTCCGGGATCAGCGGCGGGTGGGCCGCGAAGGAGTTGACCGAGCGCGGTCTTCGGACCCTGGTCCTGGAAGCGGGCCGGCCGATCGATCCCGCCACCGACTACACCATGCATGTCCAGCCGTGGCAGCTGCCCTATCACGGCCGGCGCGACCGCGACAAGCAGGACCGCGAGCGACCGGTGCAGAAGAAGTGCTATGCCTGCGACGCCTGGAGCGAGCAGTTCTTCGTCAACGACGTCGAGAACCCGTACACCACGCCCGACGGCCAGCCGTTCGACTGGATCCGCGGCCGGCAGGTGGGCGGGCGCTCCATCATGTGGGGGCGGCAGGTCTACCGGTGGAGCGATCTGGACTTCGAGGCCAACGCGAGGGACGGCTTCGGCGCCGACTGGCCCATCCGCTACGCCGACATCGCTCCCTGGTACGACTTCGTGGAGCGGTACATCGGCATCAGCGGCGACCCGGAGGGCCTGCCGCTGCTGCCGGACGGCCAGTTCCTGCCCGGCATGCCGC
>JAUYOW010000280.1 GCA_030697825.1 Gemmatimonadales bacterium
CAAAGCAACGTGTGCTCCAGAAAAATACGATCGTATTTTTCTGGAGCACACGTTGCTTTGATTACCTCTGGGTCCATGCCCCGCGGCTCTGTTGCACTTCTGGTGTAGGGGCGGGGTTACATCCCCGCCCGCGGGCGGCCACGTAGGGCCGCCCCTACGCTCCGTTGCACCGCATGAGATTGCTTCCCGCCAGAGGCGGACAGGCGTCGCCTCGGGCTCATCGCAATGACGAGAGGTGATGAGTCGTGGGCAGTACAGGTCAGCCCCATCGCCTTGACAGGCGACCGTATTCCTGCTAGGATGAGAGGCTGCACAAACCCCCTTGAGAAGGAGGCACGAGATGCGGATCGTACGTTCACTCGCACCACTGGCCATCGCGGCCACGATGTTCATCGCTCGGTCGGCTTCGGCCGAACGCTACGGCCTCACGGCCGGCACCATCGAGGTGCTCACCACGGGCGCGGACCACGCGGCCGTGTACGCGAACGGCGGCGGCTTCGCGCTTTTCGCGCCGAGTGATCGGCTCGCGATCATCCCGGGCCTCGCGCTCGAATACTCGCCGGACGTCGAGGCATGGGGCGCGGTCGCCTCGTGCGTGTTCGATGTCCCGATCTCGGGGACGCCGCTCGGCGCCGACGTCGTCACGTTGCTCCTCCACGATCAGCTCGGCGGCGACTTCGCGAACGCGTCGTTCTATCTCGGCGGCGGTCTCGGCGGCTCGTGGTTCATCAACGATCACTGGACGCTCTCACTCGCCTGGAACTACTACCGCGGCGTGCGGAAGCCGGTGGCCCTGAATTCGATGGGGCCGACGGCGTTCGTCTCGTACGCGTTCTGAGGAGGCGCCCCATGACGACGAGGAGACACCAGTCGGGGTTCACGTACGTGACCACCGAGGTCGAGATCGCGGCGGAGCATGGCATCGCGGTTCCGGCGCCGATCCGTGTGTTCGATCTCGATGGCATCGGCATCGACCGTGCGCGCTTCCTCGGTGACCTGACGCCGAGCTTCCGACAGCTCGCGTGGGATGCATACGATGCGAAGCGCGAGCAGGTCGCGTTCCTGCTGCGGAACTTCCCGCTGCACGCGGAGCGCCTGAAGGACTTTCGTCTCCGGTACTACGCCGGACAGACGACGCTCGCGGAGCTTCGAGATCTCTTCAGCCGGCTCGAACACGACGCGTTGCGGAAGTTCGAGCGCATCCGGTCGTACCGGCGGCGGTCCATCGCGAAGTTCGAGGTCATCAAGGCCGACGACGACATCTGGAGCGACCAGTGGCACGTCGCGCAGCAGGATTGCCACGGCTTCTCGCAGAATGTCAGTCCGGATGACCCGCGGGCCATCGTGCGAGTCTTCGACCCCACCGCGTTGACCGTCGTGGGCCATCGGGAGTTCCAGCG
This sequence comes from Gemmatimonadales bacterium, assembly GCA_030697825.1. Taxonomy (NCBI): domain Bacteria; kingdom Pseudomonadati; phylum Gemmatimonadota; class Gemmatimonadia; order Gemmatimonadales; species Gemmatimonadales bacterium. The sequence goes on from JAUYOW010000280.1 coordinate 1,401, forward strand.
GCTCATCGTCGCCGTCGCGGAGATGGTCGAGGACGCGGAGACCGAAGCGGGTCGCCGGGTCCACGGCATGACCGCGACGTTTCACCAGATGGGACTCGAGGTGCTCGCCGACGGGGTCGCACCGACGATGGCACCGGAAGGCGTGCATCGC
>JAUYOW010000281.1 GCA_030697825.1 Gemmatimonadales bacterium
CCTCGGCTGGTTCGAGGGCGAGACGACGAAGACGCTGATGCTCCTCGCACGCCCGGTGTCCCACGACCCGGCGCACATGGACAAGGAGACCGCGTCGGTGGGCTGGTTCTCCGCGGCGGACGCGGAGGCGAAGATCAGCGAGACGACCTCGACCAAGGGGCGCGCGCGCGACTTTGCGATTCTCAGCGCAGCGAAGGTCCAGGTGGAGCCAGGTCGCCACCTCAGCCCCGCGAACGTGGGCATGCTCAAGACGGGGAGCATGTTCGCGATCCAGGGGCCGGGTGGGAAGAGCGATCTGATCGGCTTTACGCGGTACTCGGCAGGCTGGATGGCCGTCTTCGGAAACGGGAGCATCGTGCCCACCACCCCGGACGAGGTGCAGGAGATCCTGCGGGACACGGAGAGCAAGGGCCGCGTGTTTTACCTGGTCCGCGTCGGCACCGGGAAAGCCCCCGCGCTCAAGACGGTGACGAAGCTCATCGCGGCGGCGCGGATCGAGATGGCGACGGTCGGACACCCGGCACCTGCCGCGGCGCCGGCCATGGCGGCGCCTACGTCGGTCGCGGCTCAGCCCCCCGGTACCGCGTTTCCCAGCGGGTTGAGCCCACACCCCGCGTGGGGCGCGTCGCCCGCAGTCATCGCGGCGCAACTGGTGCTGACCGGGGCGAAGCCGGGGGGATCGGTGCCCGGGGGCGTCTACACCGATCCCACGACGCAGGAAGTCTACGTGGTGAAGTTCCCGCCCAGCGGGGACGGGTGGAACGCGGATGCCCGCGCGGCGAACGAGGTCCTGGCGAACGCGCTCTACCGAGCCCTGGGGATTTACGCCCCGGACATGCGCACGGCCCTCGTGAACGGGCAGCGCGCGGTGTTGACGCCGTGGATGCCTGGCCTGGAGAAGGCGTCGTGGGGCGCGGAGGCGCGCGCGTTCCTCCGGCGGCAGTTCGCCGCGGATGCGTGGCTCGCCAACTACGATGTCGTGGGGCTGGAGAACGACAACTTGCTCCAGGATCCCACGTGGGCATTGACCACGGCGCTCCATTACGTGCGCGTGGACAACGGCGGGGCACTGCTGTTCCGCGCGCAGGGCAAGCCGAAGGACGTGGGCGGGGACAAGGGCTGGGGCCCGGTCGTGAACGAGCTGGTGACGATGCTCGATCCCGCGATCAACCCGCAGGCCGCCAAGGTGTTCGCCGGGGTGACGGCGGAGGAGAGCGCGCCGATGATCGCGAAGATCAAGGCGCTGACTACCGCGACGGCCGCGAATGGCAGCGCGCTCCTCTTCGACATGGCGACCTGGGCAGGGTTCGACAACGACACCGCGGGAACGCTGGTCGGCACCCTCGCCAGCCGGGCCGTGGATCTCCTGGGCAAGGGCGAGGCCACGCCGGCTTCCGCCGTGCCACAGGCGTCCGCCCGGGTTGGCGACACGGTGAGCCCGGCGGTCTTCGCCACGCTCCCCGTCGGTACCGTGGGCGTGAACACGGCGTACGCGGCCCACGGGGAGAGAGTGCCCATCTTCATCGCCACGGGCGGGAAGCTGGAGTTCATCGCCACGGGCGGGAAGCTGGGGTTGGTTGGCGCCGAGGGGCCCTCCGCGAGTCCCCTGTGGGACTACGACACCTTCGTCCTCCGCGTAGGCACAGGTGTTCCGTTGTCCGCGCCGTCCCTGGAGGAGTGGCACGCGCACACGACAAAGGGGACGGCTCCTGGGTCGGCGGCACCGATGACCGGCGCGCCCGCGGGCGAGATCAAGGCGCTCTCCCTGGGAGCTGTCCTCCTGTTCCGCACAAGTACCAACTTGGTCGGGTATCGCAAGGAGGGCGCCGCGGGGCTGGCCTGGGCACGGGTCCTGGGTGACGGCGTGGAGACCGCGACCGGCGCGGACATCGCCACGTGGGTAGGGCTGTCTTCGACCAAGTGGGTTGCCCGCCTCGCGGGGAGTGGAATGGCGGCCACGGCCGCGTCGGCTGTGCTCGGCGAAGCACCTGTCTCTGCCCCGGTCACCCACGCGTCTCTCGCCGCGCTGCCCGTGGGCTCGATTGCGACCTACTCGGCCACGGGGGGAAACCCGTACGTGAAGGTCGCCCAGGAAAAGTGGGCCTACATCCTGGAGGGTGGGATGGTCAGCGGGTGGCTGGACACGCTGCCCGCGGGGGACGTGCGCATCGCGCTCGTGGGGACGGGGGAGATGCCCTCGACCGCCATCCTCGCCGCCTGGGCCAAGGCCAACTGGGACGCCCCGTACGGGGGGGTCGGCGTGGGGGTCGCGCCGATGCCCGCGCCCGCGACGAAGTACGTCCCGTTCCAGCTCTACACCGCGCCGCTCCCGGCGACCCTCCCGGTCGGCAGCCTCCTCGTGCGCAAGAAGTACCTGGAGGGGGGACACGCGAGCATGGGAATCGTCGTCGTGATGGCCCTGGGCAAGATGGGAGACGCGCAGGCCAGCGGCACGGTGACGGGGGCAATCCCGTTCACAGGGGACACGCTCGCGGGAGACTGGCTCCTCCTGGCACCGGGAGACGGGACGCTGCCTGCGAAGGCGACCTTGACCGCGTGGCAGGCACACGTGACCAGCCCCGCGACGACGCCGCCCCCGGTCGCGACCGCGACGGGAAAGGGGATCACGGAAGCCGGGCTGGACGCGGCGAAACCAGGCTCGGTCTACATGCTCGGGCGCAAGGACGGCGAAGTCCTGGCCTGGCGGAAGCTCAAGACGAAGTGGGTGCTCTTGGCAACGAGCGCCCCCGGCATCATCGGGCACCCGGCCGCGGATGACTTGGCTGAATGGGCGGACGCCTCGTCTGACGTGGCCTACGCCACGTTCCACGCGGCCGGGGAGGCGGCGGGCGTGCCCGCTGTCCCGGCTGTCTCCGTGCCCACGCCGCCCGGGTGGACTCGCCTGGACAGCATCCCGGTCGTGGCCGCCACCCCGGCGTCCAGCTTCCTCTACGTGACCACCACGCCCGCGGGAGAGATCACCGGCACGTGGCAGGTGTACGGCGAGATGAGGTGGATCGGGCCCACGGGGACCTGGAGCGCCCATGCGACGCAGCACCTCTCGTTCGCGGCCTGGACCTTCCAGGCCCAGGCGGAGAACTGGATCATCTACCAGCGGGACGACTGGGCCAACAGCAACAGCTACGCCCTGGCCGACGAGTATGCGAAGGTTCACGCGATCTCGTGGCCGGGCGGGACTTCGTTCGTCGCCCCGCCTGCCCCGCCCGCAGCGGCACCCGCACCCACCGGGCCTCCTGTCCCGCCCGGGTGGAGTGTTGTCTCGCACGACGCGGGGTCGATCGAAGACCTGCCGGACGGGAGCGCACTCGCGATCTTCGGCTTGCACGGGGCCGAGGCGGTCTACAACTATGACGCGCCGGGTTTTCAGCAGGTGGCCACGGATGGTACCTGGATCGGCGGAGCAAAGTTGGACCCGGCCGAGCTGGCTGCGCGGGTGAGCCCGGGGAAAGTGCTGGCGAAGAAGGACGGGTTCCAGGGGTGGGGCACAAAAGCACTGGCCGAGGTGTACGCGTCGGCGTTGGCGGCGGGCGCGCCTGCATCGGCCGTGACCTCCACGCTCCTGCCGAGCGGGCCCATCGTGGGGCACGCGGTCGGCCCCCTGTTCACGGACGGGGTGCGCCTCTTCCTGGTGCGAGCCGGGAAGGACTGGACGATCCCGTCGAGTCCCGCGCTGCACGGGGAGAACCACGCGGACGGGGCGCTCCGCGTAGCGAAGGCCCAGCTCGGGTCCACGCCGGCCGGTGCGATGCCGACCGGGGTGACCTTGTCCGCGGAGAACGAGGGGAACACGCTCCACATGGTCGTGCTCCGGGTCACGCCCGCATCCGCGAGCGCGTGGGCCGTGCCCGGGGGCGGCGCGTGGGTGCCCCTGGACGAGATGCGCTATACCGGGAGCGTGAAGGACGGGCCGAGCGTCACCTGGACACCGTCGATCGGCAAGGAACTCGGCACCCCGCACACCTTCAAGGACGCGGCGAGCGGGATCATGCGCCTGGTCCCCGCGCTCCAGTTGTGGGCCGAGCAGGGGCGCGACTGGATTACTGGCGCCGGCAAGGCGGACAAGCTCGGCCAGCTCGACCCGGCGACGGTGAAGACGTGGACGGGCGGGGTCCCGTTCCTCGGGGATGGCGTGAAGAGCAACCCGGCCGCGTATGCGCGCCCGGTCACCCGGGTCCACCGTGGCTACGTGGAGATCCAGGTCCGCCCGCTTCGCAACCCGCGCGCGAAGCTCCCCGCGTTCACGGTCCACCTGGTCCCGCTGGCGCCGCGCCGGCCGGTCGAAACCGGGGATCGCAGCGCCTACCGACCGAACCCGGCGTTGGCGCGCACGCTCGCGATGGCGGGGCTGCCGATCGAGCGCATCCTGGGCACCACGAAGGTCAACCCCGGGCAACTCACCCTGCTCCGGGAGCAAGTCTCCGCGGTGAAGGGCGTCTATAGCGCGCTCGTGCATCTCCTGGGCGAGGCGACGCCCCCGTCCTCGGCTGGTGTCACGAGCCAGCAGGGGACGCTTCGCAGTCAGATCCAGGGGATGTTGGCCAACACGTTCAGCGGCGATGCAGACAAGGAGAGCACCGCGAAGTACCTCCGCTACCTCGCGGTCGCGCGTCGCTACGGGCTCTGGCCGACGATCCTGGACCCGGGCCGCCGGGTCGTGTACCGGGGACTGACCGGTGTACATACCTGGCCGGCGAGCGCGCGGCTGAATGACGAGTCCCTGCGCCAGGTCGAGGCGATGGCCGCGGCGGGAACGATGTCGCGGGACAAGCTGTTCACCGCGGCGGGGACCCCGGACGTGAGGGTGGTCGCGCGAGCCTGGCTCTCCGCGCAGGCCGGGACTCTCGGAACCAAGGGCTTTATCCGCGACCCGGGGAGCGGGCTGTGGGTCGCGGTTGCCGCGGAGGAGCTGGCGCCCCCGGCGACGACCCCGGACGGCTTCAACCTGGAGATCAGCCACGGGCAAGGGTGGCAGGACATGGGTGCCGCGCGGGGAAAGCTCTACAAGACGAGCAACGTACGCTACGGGGTCGAGCAGGAGCCGCCTGCGTGGGCGAACGCGCTGTGGGCGAACGTCGCCGGCTTCTGGATCGACTGGGCGGAGCACCGGCACGAGAAAGCGATGATCGGCCACTGGACCGGGCTCCCCGAGATGGGGTTCGGATCGTCCGAGTTCTACTTGCGGGCACGGACGGACTGGGACCCCGGGTTCGTCCTGCTCCCCGGGTACTCGCTCAGGGGCGTGGACGGGAACGACAGCTACCTTGCCGAGCAGGAGGTCGTGCACGTCGCGACCGAGCACGACATCCCGGCCGAGATCGTCCGTGAGCAGATGAACGACGGGGTGCAGGGGCGTCTCACCAAGAAGCAAGTCGCGGCCTACCACCTTGCCCGGCCGGCGTACCCCGCGGGCAACTGGGAACGCCCGTGGCACGAGAGCGCGGAAGCCGGCGCGCCGGCCTTGGCGAAGAACAACCCGGCGGCGAAGCTGCCTCCGCTGGACCAGGTCCACTCTCTCCTGTTCGACCGGGACACCTTCCGGCAAGCCGAGGCCGCGACCTGGGCGCGCAGCCGCGGCGTCATGGTGCAGGGCTTCGACACGGCGGGCACGGCGCTACGTGCCCGGGTCAACCCGGCGAGCGCGTTTCAGAAGGGGACGTTCCGGTCTATTGCCCTGGGCGAAGGCGTCGCCGCGCTCGTGGCACAACGGCGGCGGTAGCCGGGGGCGCCGGGGGCGCGACCTCCGCGGGCGGGAAGACACGGCTCGGCTGCTCCGCCAGCTTTCCCGCGCACTGCGCGAGCGCGAGAAGCACCTCGGTCGCGGTGACCCCGTGCTGCGATACCTGGATGTTCATCGCGTACGTGCCGGGCGTCGCCGGGTGGGGGACGATCTGCACCGCGAAGCGCGGGAGCGCGGGCGGGAGGGGCTCGGAATCGGCCACGAGGATCTCCGGGTTCGTACGGAGCGTAACCAGCCGTGGGCAGGGATACACGTCTCGCGCGATGCCACGGCTCTCTCCCCGGGGTGAATACTGCGCGTGGTGCATACCGCGCACGGCGAGCGCGTTCGCAGAGCATGTCCTGGCCGAGGAAGATGGCGCGGTCTCGGTGCTCGGGCAGCACACCCCGGCCATGGCGCGGCTTCGAGAAGCCGACCCGCCCCGCGCCCGGTGGCACCTCGGCACGATCCGGGACCCGGTAGAGTGGTACGGGAGCCTGTGGGCGCATGCGACCCGGGCCCGCCGGGGACCAGGCACGGTGGCTCGCGTCCGCGCGGCGCTGGATCGGCTTGCACCGGGAATCGAGGACTTCCCTGCCTTTCTCCGCGCCGCGACGCAGCTCCCGGCGAACTATGCCGGGGGCTTCGTCCTGGAGCTGCCGGTGTATGACCCGCCGCCGCTCGGCGCGCGCGGGCTCTGGTCCTGGACGGTACGGTACATGCTTACAGACTGGATCACGGGAGACTGGCTCGTGCAGGGCTTCCTCCGTGCCGAGTCCACCGAGCGGGACCTGGGGATGCTCCTCGGCCACCCGGTCGACCGGGTACGGTATCCACCGCGGAACGGGAGCGACCGGGGCGACGTGACCACCCCGGAGATGCGCGGCTGGGTAGCCGAGGCCGACGGGAAGCTGGCCGCGACGCTCGGTTACGCGTCGAGGAACACGCGGTAGGATTCGAGCTGGAGCGTGGTGCCCGCGGCGTCCGTGACGCCGGTGATGTCGAAACCGTTGGCCCCGGTCGTGGTCACCGCGACGGTCCACGTGCCCGCAATCGAGCCC
>JAUYOW010000282.1 GCA_030697825.1 Gemmatimonadales bacterium
CGCCGTGGACTGGGGCACCAAGCACTTCGGCGTAGCGATCTCCGACCCGAGCCGTCTCATCGCACAACCTCTGACGACCCTGAGCCGGCGCGCGCACCATCGTGCGCCGGTGGCCAAGGTAGTGGCGCTGGCCGAAGAACACGGCGTGACGGACGTCGTGGTCGGCCTGCCGCTCACGCCGGAGGGGGAGGAGGGTGAATCGGCCCGCGAGGCGCGAGCGTTCGGCGAGGCGATCGCGGCGCGTTCGGGCCGGAAGGTCAGCTTCGTGGACGAGCGGCTCTCCACGGCGCACGCGATCAAGTCGGCGCGTCGGGCGGGCGTGAAGGACAAGGACTCACGCGCGCGCATCGACCAGATGGCGGCCGTCGCGATCCTCCAGTCATGGCTCGATGCACAGCGGGGTCATGCGCGCCCGTAGGGTCTCGCCGCTGCTGGTGCTGCTCGCCGCCGCCTGCGCCGAGCCCGCGCCCACCGCGCTCAGGGCCAACGTCTACATCCCGCGCGGCTCCTCGTTGGCGGCCGTCACCGATTCGCTCGTCGCTCACCGCGTCGTGACCTCATCGTGGCAGTTCCGGATGTACGCGCGCGTTCGCGGCCTGGCTCGCCGGGTGCGACCGGGGCTGTACGAGTTCGCCGAGGGGGAGCGCTGGACCACCATCGTGAGTGCGCTGGAGAGCGGTCGCACGCACGATTTCCTGTTCACGGTGCCCGAGGGGCTCACGGTGGCCGAGATCGCCGACCTCGCGGCCGAGAAACTGCGGCTGGCGCGCGACTCGATCCGTACCGCGGTGCGGGACTCGTTCCTCGCCGCGGCGCGCGATCCCGCCCTGCGCCAGGAGTTCGGCATCGACCTGCCGCGCGGCGTCAAGGAACCGCTCGAAGGCTATCTGCTCCCGGAGACGTACCGCGTCGCCTACGACGAGACGCCCCGGGACCTGGTGATGCAGATGACGCGCCAGTTCTTCCATCTTTGGGACACCGCCTGGGACCGGCGCGCGGAAGAGCTCGATCTCACCCGCCACCAGGCCGTGACGCTGGCGAGCATCGTCGAGTCGGAGGCGCGGATCGGGTCGGAGCGGCGCCTCATCGCCGGGGTCTACCTCAACCGGCTGCGGCGGCGCATGCTGCTCCAGGCCGACCCCACCGTGATCTACGCGCTCGACAAGCCGGTCCGCCGCGTCCTCTTCCGCCATCTCAAGATCCGCTCCCCGTACAACACGTATCTCCATCCGGGGCTTCCGCCGGGGCCCATCTCCAACCCCGGCCGGGCGAGCCTCGAGGCGACGCTGAACCCGCAGGAGCACAACCTCCTTTTCTTCGTGGCGAGACCCGACGGGCGCCACATGTTCTCGCGCACTCCGGGGGAACACGTGGACTCGGTGGCGGTGTCGAGGGTGCTGCGCACCGCGTTCGAGAAGACCCGCGACAGCCTCGCGGCGCTCGGGTGGGGGGGGGGGCGCGACACGCTGCGCCCATGACCTACAGTGGCCTCGCCGAGGCGTTGCGCCTCATCGTCATCCTCGACGTGGACGCGGCACGAGGGCGCGATCCCGCGGAGCTCGCGGGCCAGGCGGCGAAGGGCGGAGCGACGATGCTCCAGGTGCGTGCGAAACGGCTCTCGGCGAGCGATCTCGCGAAGGTGGTGCGGCGCGTCATCGCCGCGGCGGGCGGTGTTCCCGTGACGGTGAACGACCGGCTCGACGTCGCCCTTGCGACGAGCGCCTCCGGATGCCATCTGGGCCAGGACGACTTCCCGATCGCCGAAGCGCGGCTGATGGTCCCACCCGGATTCATCCTGGGCGGCTCGGCGGGCAATGAATCGGAAGCGCGGCTCGCGGCCGCCGAGGGCGCTCACTACCTCGGCATCGGCCCGATACATGTCACGGGCAACAAGCCGGATGCGGGTGAGGCCATAGGTGTGGAGGGCTTCGCGCGGATACGCGAGGCCGCGCCGTCGCTCCCCGCCGTGGCGATCGGCGGGGTCACCGCGGCGGACGTCGCGGCGCTGCTCGAGGCCGGGGCCGCCGGGATCGCGGTGATCGGGGCGGTGTTGGGCGCGGAGGATGTGGAGGCGGCGACCCGGAAGATGAGAGAGGCGTTGAAGAACGAAAGGCGTTGAAGGTTGAAGAGAGAGCAGCGTTGAAGCCCGCGGCGACCGTCACGGTCACGCCGAAGGGGGTCGGCGGGCTGCGGGCCGGCCACCCCTGGATCTATCGCACCGACCTGCGCGAGACGGAGGCCGCTTCGGCGGGCCTGGTGCACCTCGCGGACGAGCGCGGCAAGCCGCTCGGTACGGCACTCTACTCGCCCGCTTCGGAGATCCGCGCCCGATGGCTCGCCCCCGCCGGCGTGACGGTGGACGCGGCGTGGTGGCGCGGGATGATCCGCGCCTCACTGGAACGCCGAGCCGGCATCACCGACACGGCTTATCGCGTCGTGCACGCCGAAGGGGACGGACTCCCGTCGCTGATGCTGGACCGCTATGGCGACTACGCCGTCGCCCAGCTGCTGTCGGCGGGGCTTGAGGCGGTCCGCGGTGACGTGATCGACGCGATCCGCGTAGTGCTCGCGCCGAAGGGCCTCCTGCTCCGCAACGACGCGCCGGTGCGCGAGCGCGAGCGGTTGCCGCGCGGCGTGGAGCCGGTCTTCGGCGAGGTCCCCGAACGCGTGGAGTTCGTGGAGGGCGGGCTCACGTTCGCCGCCGCGCCGTGGACGGGCCAGAAGACCGGCGCGTTCCTCGACCAGCGCGAGAACCACGCGCTGGTGCGCCGACATGCGCGCGGGCGCTGCCTGGACGGGTTCGCGTATCACGGCGGCTTCGCCCTGCACCTCGCGGCCGGCGGCGCGACCGACGTCACGGCCATCGAAAGCTCGGCCGACGCACTGCGCGGGCTGACGGAGAACGCGGCGCGCAACGGGATCACCAACGTGCGTGGGGTCGAGGTCAACGCGTTCGACTGGCTCAAGCCGGAAGCGGGGAGCGGCGCGCGCTACGACGTGATCGTGCTCGACCCGCCCGCCTTCGCGAAGGACAAGCGGTCGCTGCCGCGGGCCATGGCCGGCTACAAGGAGCTGAACCTGCGCGCGATGCAACTGCTCGCGCCGGGAGGGCACCTCTTCACCGCGTCATGCTCGCACCACGTCCACCGCGGCGACTTCTTCGCGATGCTCGCTGACGCCGCGGCTGACAGTGGGCGGCGCCTTGCGCTGGTCGAGATCCGCGGTGCCTCTTCCGATCACCCGGAACTCATCACGGTCCCCGAAACAGGCTACCTCAAGGCGGCGCTGCTCCGGGCCGTGGACTAGCGGCGATACCTCAGCGCGCCACCCGCATCACGAAGCCCACCACCGCCGGCACCAGCTCCGGCACCAGTGGCAGCGTCGGGTCGGTGTACGTCGCCGCCTGAGCGGCCGCGTCCGCCCGCTCCGCGCGCACGAAAAGGTGATTGGCCGCGGGGATGATGCGCACGTCCGCGTCCGGTCGCGCGGCGCGCAGCGCCTCGGCGTCGGCCACCCGGACCTGGATGTCGGTCGCTCCCTGGAGCACCAGCAGCGGCACGCGGAGGCGCCGCGCCTCGCCGGCGGGGTCGATGTCGAGCGCGGTCTGGACGAAGCGCCGCGCCGATGGCGGGAATAGCACGCGCAGCTCGGTACGGATCTCCGGCATCGGACCGTCGCCCAGGTAGGCGTCCATGAGGCGCTCGAACTCGGCGACCCCCGCGGCATCCATCTGGCCGGCGAGCTGCTCGTGCAGCACCGCGCGGAACGGCCGGCCGAGGCCGGCCATCATCACTACGCCGGCGACGGGCGCCCCGCGGTTGGCCGCGCGCGTCGCGAGTCCGGCGCCCTCACTGTGGCCGATGAGCACGACCCGCGAGAAGCGGCCGTCCGCCGCGAGCGCGCGGGCCCCGGCCACCGCGTCATCCGCGAAGTCGTCGAAGGTGACCGGCGCACTGCTCGCAAGAACGGAGCTTCCGCCCAGCCCTCTCTTGTCATAACGCACGCTCGCTATCCCGCGCGCGGCCAGGTCCCACGCCAGCTTCTTGTAGGTATCGGTCCTGAGGCCCATCGCATTGTTGCCGTCGCCGTCGGTGGGCCCCGAGCCCGCGATGATGAGCACGACCGGCACGGGTCCGGTCGCGGCGGCCGGGCGTGTCATCGTGCCGGCCAGCCGTTGTTGGCCGTTGACCCACGTGAACTGCTCCTCGACGACTCCCGCCGGCGGCGGCGCCGCGGCTCGATACTCGAGCGGCCGCGACGCGCTGACGCTCTCGGCGGGCGCGCGCTGGACCACGAGCGTCTGCGACGGGACCGTCGCCGAGTCCATGGAGCCTTCGGGCGTGAGCGCCACGGTGACCGTCGTGCCCGCGATCGTGACGCTCGCCTGCGACCCCGTGCGGGCGAGCGCGACGTCCAGCACGGCCGCGTTGTCCACCAGGAAGGTGGATACGGTCTCCTGGCCTCCGGCGCGGACGGCCGGCCGCCGCACCATCGCGTCGACGTGCGAGAACAGCAGGTTCTGCATCACCGTGCGAGGCCGCCCGATGGGACGCGAGCCCGGGTTCGCATTCTGGCCCGAGGTCACCCACGACACCGAGTCGGCGCCGAAGGTGGCCCGCACCCCCTGAAGCTCCTCGCCGGTGGCGATCTGGTAGACGTGCAGGACGTACTCGACCGGCTCGAACCGGTCGTCGTACACCGTCCGCGCGACGAGGCGGCGGCCCACGGCGCCCACGTCCGCCGTCGCCTCGAGCGTCGTGCCGCTCCAGCGGTAGACCTCGTTCGCGATCTCGCGTCCACCCTGGAGCACGCGGAACGCGCCCGTCTGGGCCTGGCAGTCGAGCGGCGGGATGAACGTCACGGCGGCGAGGAAAAGGTGCGATGCCCGCATTCTACTGCCTCCCGTCATACGGAAATCCCGATCCTATCAAGAAAAGCCCCCACGTGCTTCTCCGTCACATACCAACTTCCCAGCGCGGGCCTCGCCCCGCCGTGCCAGTCCGACCCTCCGGTGACGATCAGGCTGTGGACCCGAGCCTCCAGCTCCAGGGCGATGGACACCGCGGGGTCCATGGACGGCCGCAGCGCTTCGACGCCTCCCAGGCCGGCCTCCGCGAGCCGCGCGAACGCCTTCGCGTCCTCGAGCCGCGGGTGCGCCCAAACACTGCACCCTCCAGCCTCCCTCCCGGCAGCGATCGCTTCGCGCACATCCGGGCCGTGGCTCGGCACGAACGCCGGTGCGCCGTCACGGATGTAGCGGTTGAACGCCTCCTGGAAGTTGGGCACGGCGCCTACTCGAACCAGCGCCCGGGCGATGTGAGGCCGGCCCACGGACGCGCACCCTTCCTCGACCGTCACATCCTCCGACGTGATTCCCACCCCGAGCGCCTGGAGGCGCGAGACGATCGCGGCAACCCTCTCGCTCCGCGTCCTCGCCGCCCGATCCGTGAACGCGGCCAGGCTCGCGTGGTCCGGGTCCACTCCGTATCCCAGCAGATGGACCTCGGCCCCGTCCAGGCTGCTCGTCAGCTCGACGCCGGCGATCACGATCGGACCACCGTCGGCCCCCGCCGCCCGGCGCGCGGGGCTGATTCCCGCCGTGGTGTCGTGATCGGTCAGGGCGATGGCGTGCAGGCCGGCCCGGCGGGCGGCCTGGACCAGCGCCGCCGGCGCGAGCGACCCGTCGGAGCAGGTCGAGTGCAGGTGCAGGTCGAGGTGCATAGGAGTTGACTTGTCCGGCCTGAAATCTAGCTTGTGGCCATGACAGCGTCGCGCTCCGTCGCGATCCAGCGCGTCTTCCTTGGCCTCCTGATCGCCAACCTGGCGGTCGTGGGGGCCAAGGTCGCGATCGGGACCAGGACCGGATCGCTGTCGGTCCTGGGCGACTCCATCCACGCCTCGGTGGACGCGCTCAACAACATCATCTTCATCGCGCTGATGCGGCTCGCGGGCTCGGCTCCCGACGAGGACCACCCATATGGCCACGGCAAGTTCGAGGTCCTGGGGGCCCTGGGCATCGTCGTCTTCCTCTCCGTTTCGTGCTTCGAGCTGCTGAAGGGCGCGGCGTGGCGGCTGCTGAGCGGCGCTCCCTCGCCCATCCTCACCAACTTCGACCTGGCCCTCCTGGGCGCCACGCTCGCGGTGAACATGTGGGTGGCCTGGTATGAGGCCAGTCGAGGCCGCGCGCTGGGGAGCGAGCTGCTCCTGGCCGACGCGGCCCACACCCGCGCCGACGTCTTCATCACGGTGGGCGTGATCGGCGGCGCGGTGCTGGCCCGCGCGGGCGTCCGGAACGTGGACCCCGTCGTGGCGATCGTCATCACCTTCCTCATCGTGCGGATCGGCTACCAGATCGTTCGGCGCGCGGTGCCGATACTGGTGGACGAGGTCGCGCGGGAGCCCGGGAAGATCCGCGCCACCGCCGAGGGCGTGCAGGGCGTGGAGGCGGCCTATCACATCCGCTCCCGCTCCTCCGCGGGCGTCATCTTCGCCGAGCTGACGATAGGTGTCGCGGGCGCGCTCGCGGTCGAGCGGGCGCACGAGATCGCCGACGCGGTCGAGACCCGTCTCAAGAACGACCTCTCGCTCGACGAGGTCGTGGTGCACATCGAGCCGTGCTGAACACCGCCGAGCCCCGCCGCCCCAAGCGCACGCCGCGCAGCCTCCGCTCCGAGTACGAAGAGTTCATAGACCAGCGCATCGAGGAGTACAAGGACGCGCTGCCGCGCGCGGAGATCCTCGGCATCGGCGATGAGGCCGTGCAGGAGCTGAGCCGGAGCCAGCAGTTCCAGCTCACCGAAGTCGTCCTGACCGAGCAGGTAGACGCGATCATCCGCCGGCGGCTCAAACTGCCGACGTTCCGGCGCTGGCGCGAGGGCCACATCGCGCGGCGCACGGCGCAAACGGAGCCCTCGCACTGGGGCCTCGCGCCCCACGAGCCGGTCGTCGCGCTCGGCGAGGCCATCGAAGACCAGGACTCGATCCTGGTGATCGGCGCGTCGGACGGCGCGTGCGCGCTCTTCCTCGCCGCCAAGGGCGCGGAGGTGACGGTCGTGGACCCCGGCCTCATCGCCATCGGGGGGCTCGAGAACCGCGCCATCGTCGAAGACCTGGGCGGGCGAATAATGTGCCGCGTCGAGGGCCTGGCCCGATTCACTCCCGAGGGGTGCCCCTTCATCGCCTGTGTCATCGAAACGATCGCCATCGCCAACCTCTCGGTGCCGGACCGCGCCGACCTCATCCAGCGCCTGAAGACGGCCACCCCCGATGAAGGCCGCCACGTAGTCATGCCCGGCTCCCCGATGCGCGGCGGCGGGGTGTCGAGCCTCTCGAGCGACGCGCTCCGCTCCCTCTACTCAGATTGGTCCGTTTTGCGTCCACCCCTCGGCAGCGGCAGCGCATCCGGCCGTCGCCCCCGGAACGTCGGGTTCATCGCCATTCGAACCGAGTCGCGTCAGAGTGAAACGCCCATGGCTGTGTCGAAATGACGCAGACTGCAGTATCGGTGGGGTCACAAAAGACGTTAAAGAGTTGAAGGTTAAAGAGATAAAGACGTTGAAGGTCAGGCACGCGACATGCGACCAGGGAGATCAGGCTCGACCGACGATCGGTCGGCGCCTCTCCCTAATAGCGAGACGCGGGTATGGCGACGGCAAGCGTGACACTCACCCACCAGGAGCCCATGGGCCTCGTCGTGCAGGACGGCGGCGAAGACCACAGTCATCCGCGGATCATGATGTGGTACTGGGCGGACGAGAAGGGCGCGGACGAGGTCGAGCATCGCGATCACTGAGAGGCGTTGAGGGTTCGACCTTCAACGCCTTCTTTCCTGCAACCCATTTCAGTGCCCCACCTCCGCGCGCGCGTCGGCAGGCAAGTACCGAAGCACCCGTCGCACCGGAACCGAGAAACCCAGACCCTGCCCTTCGCTCAGGCCCCCGAAATGCACCGCGATCACGGTGCCCTCCGCATTGAAGATCGGGCTGCCTGAAGCGCCGCGGAAGGTAGTGCCGCCGAACCTGATGTACTCGGCCGTGACCTGAGAGATGATGCCGGCGAACATCGACGTCCGCACGAAGCGCGTCTGATCGAAAGCGAGCTGGGTGCCGTAGGGAAAGCCGATGAGCGCAGCCGGACCACCCTGATGAACTCCCGTGCCCTGCCAGTCCACCGACCGGACCACGTCGCCGCGGTAATTGCGGATCCTGAGTACCGCGATGTCGGGCTCGTTCGGCGCGCTCACGGCGATCAGGTCGGCGGGGAGCGGCGTGCGCGTGTCGGCCATGATCACGTCGATCGACCGCGGAGTGGCACCGGCGTCACCCTGCACCACGTGCCGGTTGGTGACGAAGTACCCCGACGGCGTGATGACGAAGCCGCTCCCCATCACGGAGTCGATGCCGGTGCGCACGATCACGAGACCCACGGCGCGCTGGTTCTCGAGCGCGACGCGCGCGAAGTCGGCGGAGGCGCCAGAGCCGCCCTCCGGTTCCGGCCGAGCGGCACGCGTCTCGGCCGCGCGAAGCCTGCGTTCGAGGCTGTCGATGACCGCGCGGTTCACGCTCGACCGGCGCGCCGACGCGAGGTCGCGCTGGAGGCTGATGAGCTCGTCCTGCGCGCGCCGCCGCTGCTCGCTGGCCTCCCGGATCTGTACCGCGAGCGCGTGCTCGGTGGATGCCAGCCTCGATTCGGCCGCCGCGGTGCGCTTCGCGGCCGCCTGGTACACGTAGATGGCCGCGGCGAAGAAGCCGACCATTCCTCCGAGGACGGTCACCCGGAACGCGACCGACGACTCGCGCGCCATCTGCCGCGCCATCGCCCGCATGAAGACGCCGGTCTTGACCGCCCCACCCTCGCGCGCCATGGACTGGGCGGCCTGCACCATGCCGGCGAGGGTCTTGGGCGGCTGGAGTTCGGGGTGGTACGCCGCGCCCTCCCCCTCCGCCATCATCGCCGGGCCGAGGATGCGGACCTCGAAGAGGGGGCCGTGCCAGCCGAGCATGATGCGGTCGCCGACGCGCAGCATCGCCTTGCCGATGATCTGGGTGCCGTTGACGAACGTGCCGTTCTTGCTCTCGAGGTCGGTGATGGTGGCCGCGCCGTCCCCGGCGATCTCCACGACGGCGTGCCGCTTGGAGACGACGGTGTCGGCCACCGTGCGGAGCGGGATGGTGCACGTCGCCGCGCGGCCGACGAGGATCTCGTCGCCCATCCCGATCAGGTCCTCGCCTCCCGACACCCGGCGGAGCCGGAGCAGCGGCTGCGAGACGTCGATCGGTCTCTCCTGCTGGGTGCGCTTGATCTCACCCGGCACCGTGACCCGGAAGCCCGGGCCCCGTTGGCCGAG
This sequence comes from Gemmatimonadales bacterium, assembly GCA_030697825.1. NCBI lineage: Bacteria > Pseudomonadati > Gemmatimonadota > Gemmatimonadia > Gemmatimonadales > Gemmatimonadales bacterium. The sequence continues at coordinate 9,347 of JAUYOW010000282.1, forward strand.
GGAGAAGCGGTCGCCGCTGCGGAGCCGCTCGGATGCCGCGAGCTTCCGGCCGTTGAGCCAGGTGCCGTTGGTGCTGCCGAGGTCCTGGATCCACCAACTGCCGTCGCCCTCGCGCCAGAGCCGTGCGTGGAGGGCGCTGACGAGGCTCTCGTCGTCGGGGAAGGTGACGTCGAGCGCCGGATCGCGGCCGATGCGGGCGCCGGCGGGCTCGATGGTGACGTCGGTCCTGCGGCGTTCGTCGTGGAGGATCACCCGGAAAATATAGGACGGGGGGCCTGAAACTGCGCGGGGCCGGCAACCTTCGCCGGCCCCTGTGCATCACTCGCAGCAGCTACTTCTTCTTCTTGCCGCCCTTTTTGGCCGTCTTCTTCGCGGCCTTCTTCTTCTTGGCTGCCATTTTGATGGCCCCCTAAGAAAGGTGGAACATCCCGCCGGCCCGAAGTGGACGGCGGTAAGACATCAGGGGCGCACGAAGCGCCGGCTCTCGATGGGATGCGTGTTGTTGAGGGAAGAAACGACTGGAGAAGAGACACCACCGTGACCGCGACTCGATGCGACTTGCTCCGTCGCCCGCGCGGCCGGACTACTCTTCGATATGGACTTTCGGCGCAAAGCCGCCAACCAATTCCCTCCGCTGAAGCCGTAACGTCTTGGACGCCAATATATAACACTGCTGAAAACGCGCAATACTTTTTCTCACGCGAGTTTGCCCTCTGCGCCGGCCGTCAGACCGCGTCGGAGACCGACTGGAAGTTGAAATCGCGCGTCTTGATCGCCGGCACGACGATGGCGCCGCCGATGTCTCCGGACTCTGACGCCGAGACGCGCACCGGCCTGCCGAGCATCTCGAGGTTGGACAGCATCGTCACCGGACTCTCGTTGAACCGGAAGTTCTTGACCGCCCGCGTGACGCGCCCGTTCTCGATCAGGAAGGTCCCGTCGCGCGTGAGACCGGTGTAGAGGGCCGTCCTGGGATCGAGGCCGCGAATGTACCAGAAGCGCGTGACCAGGACGCCGCGGTCGGTCGAGCGGATGAGGTCGTCGAGCGACGCCTCGCCCCCGACCATCTTGAGGCCCCCGCCGCCACCACCGAAACCACCGAAGCCGCCGCCGGTGGGCCGGACGTTCTGCCGCTGCGCCCAGAACCGGTCGTAGTTGAGGTTCCGAAGCACGCCGTTCTCCACCCACGTCACCCGCTCGTTGGGCTGCCCGTCGCCGCCGAAGGGCGCCGCGAGCAGGTCCGGGTCCCACGGATCGGAGAACAGCGTGACCCGCGGGTCCACCACCGGCTCGCCGATCTTGTTCCCGCCCCCGCGCTTGGAGAAGAACGACCGCCCCTCGTCCGCCTGGCGCGCGCTCATGGCGCCCGCCAGCAGCTGGACCAGGTTCGCCACCGCCGTGGGCTCGAGGACGACCGTGTAGCGGCCCGGCTCGATCGCGACCGGGTTGCGCGAGTCGCGCGCCTTGCGCAGCGCGATCGCCGCCAGCTCGGAGGGGTGCGCCTGCCCCCAATCGTTGTGCGAGGTGCCCGCCCACCCCGAGCCGGTGCCGTCCGCCGTGCGCACCGTAGTGGTGTACCCGAACGCCGTTGACCGATGGTAGCCGAAGAGCCCGCGGTGGTTCGCCACCGCGAGCGACCCGGCGTTCTGCGCCAGGAAGCCCGCCGCCTGGAGGTTCTCCCGGCGCGATGGACCCAGCACCGCCATGGTCGCCTCGGCCCGGCCGGCGGCGTCGAGGTTCGCCGTGGTGTCGAAGAACGCCGGCACGTCGCGATAGGTCTGCGGCTCCAGCTCCGGCATCGCCTCGGCGTCTTCCGGGGCGAGCCGCGCCAGCGCTTCCGACGACTGGACCACCCGCTGGAGCCCGGCGTCGGTGAGGAGGTTGGTCGAGGAGGACGCGCTCCGGCGCCCGAAGGTCGAGCGGACGCTGACGGAGGCGTTCACCGACTCGCCGCCGGTCGAGAACTGGTTGGCCGCGAAGCGCGTGTTGGCTTGGAGCCCGGAGTTGACGCTCACCCGGCACGACTCGGCATGGCTCAAGGCCAGCACCCGGTCGGTGATCGCCTTCATCTCGTCCCGCGTCAGGATCGCGCTCACAGGCCACGCCCCGTGTTGATCACGTTCACGTTGCGGAAACGCGCCGGGACACAGCCGTGGCTCACCGCATTCGACTGCCCGGGCTGCCCCTTCCCGTCGTTGAACGAGCCACCGATGAAGTACGACCGCCGCCCGCCGATCAGGTCCATCGAGTTCCAGAACTCGGGGGTGCGCGCCTGGTAGGTCACGTCCTTCAGCATCCCCACGATGCGCCCGCCGCGGATCTCGTAGAAGACCTGCCCGCCGAACTGGAAGTTGTAGCGCTGGTGGTCGATCGAGTAGGCGCCGCGACCGAGGATATAGATGCCGCGGTCCGTCGCGGCGATCAGGTCCTCGGCCATGAGGTCGGGTTCGCCGGGGAGGAGCGAGACGTTCGGCATCCGCTGGAACTGCACGTCGTCCCACCCCTGCGCGTACGAGCAGCCGTGGGAGCGCGTGACGCCGGTGAGGTTCGAGATCCACGCCACCTGCTCGCGGGTGGTCTGGTAGTCCTTCACGATGCCGTTCTGGATGAGCAGCCACTGGTCGGCCGGGACGCCGTCGTCGTCCCACCCGATGGTGGCGAGCGCACCCTCCTGCCGGCGGTCCGCCTGGATGTTCATGAGGTCGGTGCCGTACCGGAACTGGTTGATCATCCGCTCCGGCGGTGCGACGAAGCTGGTGCCGGCGTAGTTGGCCTCGTAGCCGAGGGCGCGGTCAAGCTCGAGCGGGTGCGCGACCGACTCGTGGATCGTGAGCCAGAGGTGGTTCGGATGGAGGATGAGGTCGTAGCGGTCGGGGGTCACGGTGCGCGCGCTGAGCTTCTGCACCGCCTCTTCCGCCCAGCGCGGCGCCTGCTCCACGAACCGGCTCTGCTCGAGGTGCTCGTACCCCAGGCCCATGGCCTGCACCTCGTCGGAGGCGCGGCTCTGGAAGTCGGAGTTGTCGGACGCTACGGCCGTGACGTTCATCCCCGGGTTCGACCGGTAGATGGACTGGACGGTGAAGGTGCCGTCGGTATTGGCGTAGGTCCGCTCGTCCTTCACGAAGAACATGTTCGAGTTGACGAACCGCGCGCCTCGCACCCGGAGCGCTTCGGCGTTGGCGCGGAGCAGCAGGTCCACCTTCTGCTCGATCGGCACGGTGAACGGGTCGATGCGGATCGGGCTCGCCCAGCGGCCGTCCGGGACCGGGTCGGACGGGGCGAGGACGACGGGCCGCTGGGTGGCCCGGCGGTTGGCGCGCGCCTGGGCGGCGGCGGCTCGGGCCACGCGCTGGACCTCGACGCGCGAGAGGTCGCTGCTCGCCGAGAAGCCCCAGGCGCCGTTCACCAGCACCCGGACCCCGAAGCCGAACGATTCGCCGTCATTGAGACCGGTGACGCGGTTCTCGCGGGTGCTGACCGACTGGTTGCGCACGTGGTGGACGCGCACGTCGGCGTAGCTCGCGCCGGCACTGCGCGCGGCGTCGAGGGCGAGGAGAGCCAGCTCCCTGACGGACGCGTCAGCCTGGGGCAGCGGCCGCGCCATCGCAGGGGTCACGAGGCCCGCGGCAGCGGCCGCAGCCGAGGTCTGCTTGACAAACTCCCGACGAGTCAGCGCCATGCGACACGCTCCGCCATGCCGGTGGATCGGGTGAAGCAGCCAATGTACGGCGACCGCGATTCGGCGCAATCCGTCACGACGGCTGACTTTGCGCCCGCCTCGCGGCCCGGGTAGTTTCTTCTCATCACATGGCTACACTGACCATTGACGGCCGGACGGTCACCGTCGCTGGCGGGGCGACCATCCTCGACGCCGCTCGTTCGCTGGGCATCGACGTGCCGACGCTCTGCTGGTATCCGAAGCTCCCCACCGTCGGCTCGTGCCGCATCTGTCTCGTGAGCGTCGAGGGGATGCCCAAGCTCGTCGCCGCCTGCGCCGGCAAGGCCGAGGACGGCATGGTCGTCGAGACCGAGTCCTCCGCGGCCGTGGGCAATCGGCGCAGCGTCCTCAACCTGCTGCTCGAGCGCTACCCTACCGACGAGTTGGCGGCGAAGATCGAAGCGAGCCGCGGCAACGGGCACCACCTGAACGAGTTCGAACAGCTCGTTAGACGATACGATGTACCGGTTCGCGCCGTTGAGCGTCACGAGCTGCCGCTCCGCGCCGGCGACGAGCGCCCCGGCGACCCGATGATCCGGCACGACATGAGCACCTGCATCCTCTGCACCCGTTGCGTGCGGGCGTGCGCGGACATCCAGGTGGTCGGGGTGCTGGACGTAGCCCAGCGCGGCGAGCACGCCGAGATAGTGGTGGGCGGCGACGGCGACCCGGACCACGCCGCCTGCACCTGGTGCGGTGAGTGCGTGCGCGTCTGCCCGACCGGCGCCATCCACGAGGTCCTACCACTCGAGCGGTTCACGCAGCGGCAGATCGACGAACCCGAGAAGGTGATCCGTTCGGTGTGCCCCTATTGCGGCGTGGGCTGCCAGGTGGACCTGCACGTGCGGGACAACGCGGTCTTCCGCGTCACCAGCCCGTGGATCGAGGAGGACACGCCGAACGAGGGCTCGACCTGCGTGAAGGGCCGGTTCGGCTACGACTTCCCCCAGCACCGCGACCGTCTCACTACGCCACTGATAAGGAAGGGCTGGGTGAAGCAGGGCGGGCGCTGGGGGTACGATGGCCCGGCGGCTCCCGGACACCGGCGCGGCCCCTGGCTCTCGTTCGACGACGAGGGCGAGCAGCCCAAGCCCCGGCCGCCGGAGCGGCAGGTCGGCAAGCCACTCGGCAGCCTCTCGCACATCCCGCGCGGGCCGGAGGACGTGCGCGACCGCGCGGCGACGCCCTCGGCCTGGTACGAGCCGTTCCGCGAGGCGACCTGGGATGAGGCCATGGAGCTGGTGGCGCAGGAGCTGGCGCGCATCCGCCGCGAGCAGGGGCCGGACGCCGTGGGGGTCTTCTGCTCGGCGAAGTGCACCAACGAGGAGAACTACGTCCTGCAACGGACCTTCCGCGCCGCCTTCAACACCAACAACGTGGACCACTGCACGCGCCTCTGCCACAGCTCTTCGGTGTCGGCGATGCAGCGGGCGCTCAACACCTCGGCGGCGTCGGGCTCGATGCGGGAGGTGGAGCACGAGTCCGATGTGATCTTCGTGGCGGGGGCGAACGTCACCGAGGCGCACCCGGTCTTCGGAGCGGCGATCAAGCGCGCGCAGGCGCGCGGCGCGAAGCTCATAGTGGCCGACACCCGGCGCATCGAGCTGGCGGCCCGCGCGGACATCCACCTCTACCTCCAGCCCGGCACCGACGTCGCGCTCCTGAACGCGATGCTGCGGCACATCATCAAGCAGGACCTGCACGACCAGGATTTCATCGCGAAGCGGACCCACGGCTTCGCGGACGTGGCGGCGGCGGTGGAGCCTTACACGCTGGAGCGCGCGGAGGCGATCACCGGAGTGCCGGCGCACCTCATCAGGGAGGCGGCGGAGCTGTACGCCAAGGGGCCGAAGACCGCCACGCTCTGGGCGATGGGGCTCACCCAGCACTCGATGGGCACCGACATCGTGACGTCGCTCCTCAACCTGATCCTCGCCACCGGGATGATCGGGCGGTGGGGGGCGGCGATGATCCCCATCCGCGGGCAGAACAACGTGCAGGGCGCGTCCGACATGGGCGCGATCCCGATGGTCTACACCGACTACCAGCCGGTGGACGACCCCGCGATCCGGAAGAGGTTCGCGGACGCGTGGAAGGTGCCGGAGGAGTCGCTCTCGTTGAAGCCGGGGCTCCGGGTGACGGAGATCGTCGCCGAGGGCTCGCCGGTGCGCGGGATGTACATCTACGGCGAGAACCCGGTCATCTCGGACCCCAACGTCGCGCACGCCGAGCACTGGTTCGAGCAGCTGGAGTTCATGGCGGTGCACGACCTCTATCTCACGGAGACGGCGCGCTTCGCCGACGTGGTGCTGCCGGGGTCGTCGTATGCGGAGAAGGACGGGACGTTCGTGAACACCGAGCGGCGCGTGCAGCGGGTCCGGAAGGCGTGCGAGCCGCCCGGGAAAGCGCGCCCCGATCTCGACGTCCTGGTCGAGCTATCGCGTCGCCTGGGCGTGCCCGCGCCGTTCGAGACGGCCGCGGACGTGATGCGCGAGATAGCGACGGTGACGCCCACGCTGGCCGGGGTGACCTACGAGCGGCTCGACTTCGCGGGGCTCCAGTATCCGATCCCCGACCTCGAGAGCCCCGGGACCGCGTTCCTCTTCGACGACCAGTTCCCGACCAAGGACGGCCGCGGGACGCTGGTTCCGGTCGAGTTCCTCCCGCCCAGCGAAATGCCGGACGCCGAGTACCCGTTCATTATGAACACCGGCCGGCAGATGTACCACTGGCATACGGGGACGATGACCCGCCGTTCCAAGGGGCTCGACGCGCGCGAGCCGGTGCCCACGGTCGAGATCGGCCCGGAGGACGCGGCGGCCCTCGGGGTGACCGAGGGCGATCCGGTGCGCGTGGTGTCACGCCGGAACGCCATCGTCATCGCCGCCCGCATCTCGGATCGAGTGAAGCGCCGCCAGATCTTCGTGCCGTTCCACTTCCGCGAGGCGGCCGCCAACCTCCTGACGAACCCCGCGCTCGACCCGTACGCCAAGATCCCGGAGTTCAAGATCTGCGCGGTGCGGGTGGAGAGGGTGCCTCAGGGTGCGCCCACGGCGTTTCACGGCGGCCGCGGCTGAAGCCGCGGCTCGGCGACTGTCCCTGAAGTGACGCCCTAACCATGGACCTCGGGATCGCCGGACGCGCTGCGTTCGTGGGCGGCTCATCGTCCGGTCTCGGCAAGGCCATCGCTACGACGCTGGCGGCGGAAGGCGCGCGGGTCGCCGTGAACGGGCGCGACGCCGCCAGGTGCGATGCCGTGGCCGCCGGGATCCGCGCTGCGACCAACACCGACGCGGTCTCCTTCCCCGGTGACGTGGCCGATCCGCGAACGGCCGAGCAGCTGGTGCTCGCTGTCACTGAGAAGTTCGGGCGCCTGGACATCCTGGTGTGCAACGCCGGTGGCCCGCCGGCGACCACCTTCGCGGAAGCGCCGCCCGAGGCTTGGCAGCGCGCCCTGGAGCTGTCGCTGCTATCCACGATCCACCTCGCCAGGGCCGCCGTGCCGATCATGAAGCGGGCCAGGTGGGGCCGTATCGTCTGCCTCACCTCGGTCGCGGCGCGGCAGCCACTCGCCAACCTCATCCTCTCATCCACCGCCCGCGCGGGCGTGCTCGGCTTCGCCAAGAGCCTGTCGGACGAAGTGGGATCGGACGGCATCCTGGTGACCTGCGTCTGTCCCGGCTACTTCAAGACCGACCGCGTGAAGGACCTCGCCGCCGACCGCGCCAGGCGCCAGGGGAAGACGCAAGAGGAAGTGCTGGCGTCGCAGATCGCCGGGGTGCCGCTCAAGCGGATGGGCGATCCCGACGAGCTGGCCTCCGCGGTCGCCTTCCTCGCGTCCGAACGAGCCTCCTATATTACCGGCGCCGTGTTGTCGGTCGACGGCGGGTATCTGCGCGCCATCAGCTAGCAGTCTGACGTTTGCAGTAGTGGGCAGACGCCGCAGACGCGGCAGTGGTTGGCAGTAAGCGGCGAGCAGGCCGTCCCTCTCCACTTCCGCCGATTCCGAGGCTCGATGAAGGCGATCGTCAAAGCGTCCGCGGGTCCTGGGCTGGTCGTGCGCGACGTGCCGAAGCCCGCGTGCGGTCCCGCCGACGTCCTGATCGAGGTCCACCACGCCGGCGTCTGCGGCACCGACCTCCACATAGCCGAGTGGGACGCGTGGGCAGAGGGGCGCATCAAGCCGCCGCTGGTATTGGGTCACGAGTTCGCGGGCGAAGTGGTCGAGGTGGGGAGCGCCGTGCGCGGCGAGTTCGAGCCCGGGCAGCTCGTCACCGCCGAAGGGCACATCGTATGTGGGCACTGCCTGCAGTGCCGGACCGGCAACGGGCACATCTGCAAGCGCACCTCGATCATCGGCGTGGACCGCGCCGGCGCTTTCGCCGAGTTCATCGCAATGCCGGCGACCAACGTGATGCAGCTCGACGGCATCCCCACCGAGATCGGCGCGATCATGGACCCGATGGGGAACGCGTTCCACACGGTCCTCAGCGCGGAGATCCCGGGCAGCGTGGTGCTGGTGCTGGGTTGCGGGCCGATCGGCTGCTTCGCGGTGGGGATAGCTCGGGCCGCGGGCGCCAAGGCGGTGATCGCGGTGGACGTGAACCCGAAGCGGCTCGCCCTCGCCGAGAAGATGGGCGCGACCCGAGCCATGCGCCCGGCCGAGGACGTCGAGGCCGCGGTGATGGAGTTGTCGGAGGGCAACGGCGCCGACGTGGTGTGCGAGATGTCGGGCGCGGTGAGCGCGCTCCACGGCGCCTTCAAGCTGGTGCGCAACGGCGGCCGGGTGCAGCTCCTGGGCATCCCCCACGGCGAGGTGCCGATCGACTTCGCCACCGAGATCATCTTCAAGGGGATCACCATCTACGGCGTCATCGGCCGCAGGATGTACGAGACCTGGAACCAGATGCAGCGGTTCCTGCGGTCCGGCCTCTTCGACCCCAGGCCCGTCATCACGCACCGCTTCCCCCTCGAACAGATCGACGATGCGCTCGCCGCCATCCGGAGCGGCGACGCCGGCAAGGTCATCCTCTCCATCGGATCCTGAGCGCCATGAACAGCAGCCTCACCCAGCGGCTCCAGTCGGAGCTGGACGAGTTCAAGCGGGGTGGCGTCTACAAGCGCCTCAACTACCTCGAAGCCCCGCAGAGCGCGGTGACGAAGATGGAGGGCCGCGGCGATGTCGTGATCCTCTCGTCGAACAACTACCTCGGCCTCTGCGACGTGCCGGAAGTCATCGCCGCGGGCAAGGCGGCGCTCGACAAGTACGGCGCGGGCACCGGCTCGGTGCGCTTCATCTGCGGCACGTTCACCGTCCACCGCGAGCTGGAAGCCGGGCTGGCCGAGCTGGTCGGAACCGAGGCGTCGCTCTCGTACGTGAGCTGCTGGAACGCGAACGAAGGACTCTGCCCCACCCTGCTCGGAGAGCAGGACTGGGTGATCTCCGACCAGCTCAACCATGCGTCCATCATCGACGCGGTGCGACTCGCCAAGGTGATCACGAAGTGCCAGTCGGCGGTCTACCAGCACTCCGACATGGCTGACCTCGAGGAGAAGCTGGTCGCTGCCAGGGGCGCGCGCACCAGGCTCATCTTCACCGACGGCATCTTCTCGATGGAAGGCGACGTCGTCAAGCTGGCCGACATCCTGGAGCTGGCGAGGAAGTACGACGCGGTGGTGGCGGTGGACGACTCGCATGCCACAGGGGTGCTCGGCAAGACGGGCCGCGGCACCGCCGAGCATGCGGGCGTGCTGGGGCATGTCGACATCATCACCAGCACCCTTGGAAAGGCGCTGGGCGGGGCGGCGGGCGGATTCACAGCGGCGTCGGCCGCGCTGTGCGACTACCTGACGCAGCGCTCGCGGCCCCAGCTCTTCTCCAACGCGCTGCCGCCCACCGTAGCGGGGAGCGCGCTGGCCGCGGTGCAGTACCTCGAGAGCCACCCGGAACGCGTCACGCGGCTGCACGAGAACGCGCGCTATTTCCGGTCGGCGTTGATCGAGGCGGGATTCAAGCCCCTGCCCGGTGAAACACCTATCATCCCGGTCATCCTGGGCGAGACGGCGCGCGCGATCCAGATGAGCGACATGCTGCTGGAGGAGGGGGTGTTCGTGACCGGATTCGGGTACCCGGTGGTGCCGCAGGGGCACGCGAGGGTGAGGTGCCAGGTCAGCGCTGCACATACGAGAGAACATCTGGATTTCGCGATCGAGGCGTTCAGGAAGACAGGAAGGAAGCTGGGAGTCATATGACAGAGTTGCAGAGTTGCGGAGCTGCAGCGGCTGGCAGGATGCAGCGGTCAGTCGGGTTGGCCGTTCTCCTGCTCATCACCACATCACCTCATCACCCCATCACCGCTCAGGTTCCGACCCCCACCACGTCACCACACCACCTCATCACCGCGCAGGTTCCGACCCCAGAGTCAGTCCTGGGCTTCCCCGTCGGCGCGGACTCGATGCTGGCCTCCTGGCGCCAGATCGGCGACTACTTCACTCGCCTCGCGGCCGCGTCCCGCAAGGTTCGGGTGGACACCGTCGGCCCCACCACCCAGGGCCGGCCGTACCTCCTCGTCACCATCTCCGACCCGGCGAACCTCGCGCGGCGCGCCGAACTCATAGCCGCACAACGCCGGCTCGCGGACCCGCGGACCCTGGATTCCGCAGCCGAGGCGCAGCTCGTCTCCTCCCTGCCGGCCGTGATCCTCATCTCCTGCTCCATCCACTCGACCGAGATCGCGGCCAGCCAGATGTCCATGGAGCTGGCGTACCGGCTCGCCACCGACCCGGCCCTGGGCGCGTTGCTGCGGAACGTAGTGGTGCTGCTCGTCCCATCGGCGAACCCCGACGGCATCGACATCGTGGGCGACTGGTACCGGCGCACCAAGGGCGGCCCCTACGACGGCTCGTCGCCGCCGTGGCTCTACCACCCGTACGCAGGCCACGACAACAACCGCGATTGGTACATGCTCACGCAGGTGGAGACACGGCACCTCACTCGCGTGCTCTACCGGGACTGGTTCCCCGAGGTCGTGTACGACTTGCACCAAATGGGGAGCACCGGCGCGCGGCTCTTCGTCCCGCCGTTCACCGACCCGGTGAACCCGAACCTGGACCCGGTGCTGGTCGAGGGCATGAGCCTCGTCGGCTCGACGATGGCGTTGGCGCTCCTGGATGCGGGCTACACCGGCATATCGCACCAGGCCTCCTTCGACCTGTGGTGGCACGGCGGCGCACGCTCGACACCCACCCGGCACAACATGATCGGGATCCTCTCCGAAGCGGCAAGCGCGAGGATCGCCTCGCCGAACTGTCTGCCCGACTCCGCGCTCCGGCAGCCGGCCGTGGGGGTGAACTACCCGGCGCGCTGGCCGGGAGGCTGCTGGCGTCTGCGCGACATCGTTGACTACGAGTTGGTCGCGGCGCAGGCGCTGGTGCGCCTGGCCTCGGACCAGCGGGCCGAGGTCGTACGCCGGTTCGTGAGCACCGGCCGGCGCGCGGTCGAGGCGGGACGGTCCACCGCGCCACGCGCCTGGGTGCTCCCGCAGCCCGAGCGCGGGGACCGGGGAGCGCGCGCCCTTCTCGCCAACCTGCTCATCCAGGCCGGCGTCGAGGTCTATCGCGCCGGCGCGCCGTTCGGGGCGGGAACGAATCGCATCGGGGCGGGCTCGCTGGTTATCCCGATGGACCAGCCGTTCCGCGCCCACGCCAAAGACCTGCTCGAGCGCCAGGACTATCCGGACCGGCGTGCCTTCCCCGGGGGCCCGCCCATCCCCCCCTACGACGTGGCGGGGTGGACGCTGCCGCTCCAAATGGGCGTCGAGGCGTACCCGGTGGACTCCGCGAGCCCGGCCAACCTTGAGCGAGTGGATACGGTGACGGTGAGTCCCGGGCACGTCGCGGGAAACGGCGACGTCGCGGTCCTGCGTAACAGCTCCAACGCCGAGATCACGGCGGTGTGGCGGGCGCTCGCGGCGGGCGGCACCGTCCAATTCGCGCCGATCGCGTTCCGCGCCGACGGCCAGGAGTGGCCCGCCGGCACGCTGATGATCCGAGGCGCAAGGGCGCGCGCCGCGGTCGAAGCCGCGGCCCGGACGCTGGGGTTCGACGCCGCTCTCGCGCGGGTCGAACAGCCCGCGGGCGCTCCTCAGCCGCCGACCCTGTCCCGAGTCCCCCGGGTCGCGCTCTACCGGTCGTGGAACGCCAGCATGGACGAAGGCTGGACGCGCTGGGTGCTCGAGCAGCTCGGCGTGACCTACGCGACGGTCACCGACTCGACGATCAAGGCCGGCAGCCTGTTCAGGCGGTTCGACGTCATCATCCTCCCGTCCGAGGACGAGGACGCCATTGACCGCGGCAGGCGTGCTGGAACGGTGCCCGCAGAGTACGCGGACGGGCTGGGAAACGCAGGAGCGCAGGCATTGCGCAGCTTCATGCAGGATGGCGGGACCGTGATCGCGCTGGACCAGGCGAGCCGCTATGCCGTCTCCAGGCTTGGCGTTCCGGCCAGGTTCGTGCGCACCTCTCGCACCGCCGACAGCACAAATGTCTCGCGTTTTTACGCTCACGGTTCTATTTTCGAGGCCAAGGTGGACCAGAACCATCCGCTCGCGTCGGGGCTCGGCACGACGGTGCCGGTCTACTTCATCTCGAGCACGATCCTGGAGCCCGGGCCGGGGGCGAGAGAGATCTTGACCTACGGGGAGCGGAATCCGCTGCTCTCCGGATACGTGGATGGGCCCGAAGTGCTGGCCGGACGCGCGGCACTCGTGGAAGCGCCGGTGGGCCGAGGGCGCGCGATCCTGTTCGGATTCCGCCCGCAGCACCGCGGGCAGACGCACGCGACATTCAGGCTGTTGACGAACGCGATTCTCTACGGGGCGGCGCTCGCCCCGGCCCCGGCCCCGGCCCCATAGGCGGGGCGTCCGCGACTGGGAGGTCACTCCATGACTCGACACAGGCTCGCGCTCGGTGCGGCACTCGTCGCCCTCGCCGCGGCGACGCCGCTATCCGCCCAGATCCAGGACTGGCAGAGCAAATGGTTCTGGGGCGCCAAGGGCGGCGCGCTCGGCTACTCGATCCCCTCGGCAGGCACAGTGTTCGTGCCGCAGTTCGGCGGTGAATGGGTGATCACGGCGCGCCGCACTGCCCTGTACGTCGGGTACTCGCAGTCCAACACGGCGGAGCGCGATACCTTCCACTTCACGGGCGTCACCCCGCCGATCTGGATCGTCTTCAACGGCATGCGCCGCATGCAGGTCGGGATCGTCGTGCTGCCTACCAACGGCGCGCTCCAGCCGTATGTGGGCGGCGGCTTCGTGATCGAGACGCTCACCAACGCCCGGGTCGACACCACGCTCTCCACGGCCGCCCAGAACACGGTGGACCGCGCGCTCCAGGACCAGAGCGCCGGGGGCTTTGCACTCGTCATGGCCGGCCTCCAATTGCGCATGGGCCGGAAGCTGGCCCTGTACGGCCAGTATCAGGGGAGCCCGCAGGGGCGGAGCTTCCTGCTTCCTGGCAGCTCGCACAGCTTGGAGTTCGGGCTGCGGTACGCGTTCCTGGGCGCCCGAGAGGATGATGTGACGTCGCGCCGGTAGGGACGGACGGAAGGATGCAGGCAGGGAGACGGCCGGCAGGGATGCTGGCCGTTCCTGCTTTCGGGGAGGGTAGGGCGGCCCGGGCTTAGCGCCCGTCGAAGCCGCGAACCTCGACCTGCATCTGGTGGGAGATGCGGAGTCCGGCCTGCCCGGTCGCGAACAGCTCGCGCACCGGAACGCGGACCAGCTCGGTCCCGTTCACCTTCACAACCACGCTGGCGCCAGCCACGCTCACCTCGACCACGTTCTCCGCCTGGCTTTGCGCGTCGTCCGCGTGGATCGCGGCGTAGTGCGCCCAGTCGCGCACGACGGGTGTCGCCGCCCCATCCCGCTTCTTGACCAGCAGGTTTCCGTCGCCGCGCACCATCACATAGGAATAGCGCGCGCTGTCAGTGCCGAGGTTGCTCGCGCCGAAGATGATCCCGTAGCCCTCGTGCTGCCGCCCGCCGAGCTTTCGGAGGGTGGCGCGCACCACGTACGAGCCGGAAAGCGGCCGGGCGCCATCCTGCCAGAGGTCAACCGCCGGTCCGGTGCGAACCGACAGCGCGCCGCCCGACTCCGCGAGCGCAACGCCCCGGGTGACCGAACCGCGCCACGAAGTGGATTGCGGGAGGACGGCGAGTGCGGCGAGCGCGAGGGCGAGGGTCTTCATCCGGATGAACTCCTCTTGGGTGTCTGGCTGAGATACGGACTGTCCCGGAGCCAGAACCGCAGCTTCCAGTCCACGGCCTGACTGATACCCACGCGGGGGCCGGCAAGTTGCGCCCGGCGTGGAACCGGCGTGCCCGCAGCGATCCAGAGGGGCGCCGCGTCGAGGCGATGTCCGTTGTGCTTCCCGCTGATGCCGAGCGCCTGGGCCAGTCGCGCGGGGCCGGCGCTGATGAGCCGGTCAGCGACGCCGCCACGGCGGCGGCGCATCGTCTCCACGCCTTCGAGGGGCTCCACCGCCCGCAGCAACACCGCGCCGGGGAATCCCTCGCGCTCGGCCACGACGTTGGCGCACCAGTGTATGCCGTAGGTGAAGTAGACGTACAACGCGCCGGGCTCGCCGTACATGACCTCGGTGCGTGCGGTGCGCCGCCAGAGCGCCGCGTGGCTCGCCGGGTCATGCGGGCCGAGGTAGGCTTCCGTCTCGACGATGCGTGCGACACACCGCGCCCCGCCGATGGTGGAAACGACGAGCCGCCCCAGCAGGTCGCGCGCGAGCTGCCTGGCGCTCTGCCCGTAGAACTCCTGCGGGAGCGGCTCCAGGCTCACTCCTCCGACTTGGCGCCCTTCTTCTTGGCGGCGCCACGCGCGCCACGACCCGCGGCCGGCTTGGCGCGCTTGGCTTTCTTCTCGGCCGGCACCGGCGTCTCTTCCATCTCCACCATGCCGACCAGCGGGATCTGCGCCGTGGTGGACGGCCCCTTTGAGCCGCGACGGTACAGGACGCCGCGCTTCGGGCCGGCAGCGACGACGACCGCGGGCTTGGCCACCGGCGCCTGAGGCGCCGCTTCGGCCGGCGGCGCCGGCTCGCTAGCCGGATGCGCCCCGGCGCGACCGCCGCCACCACGGCCGCCGCGTCCGCCGCGTCCACGACCGGTCCGGCGTCCTGCCTCTTCGATCTTCGCGGCTTCTGCCACGGCCGGCGCGGCAACCGGCGCCGCGCCAGGCGCGGCAGCGGCTTCCGCGCGCAACGACATCTCGAAGCCGCGCTCGTTCTTGGACAGGTCCACGATCGAGGCGTCGTGCGCCTGGCGCAGGAACCTCCCGAACCGCGGCCGGTGGAAGAGCGGATCGTCCGGCTTGCCGTGGATCTCCGTCATCCTCGCGCGAACGTCGTCCTCGCCTATGGTGGTCGGGGTGACCGCGCCCATCTCGCGGAGGACGCGCTTCAACAGCTCGAACGCCTCGGCGAGGGAGAGGGTGCCGCCGGCCGGGGCCGCTTCCGCGGACCGCTCCCCTTCCGTGCGGCCGCCGCGGCCGCGCCCACCGCGCCGTCCACGCCGGCCCCGTTCGCCGCCCCGATCCTCGGTTCGCTCGGCGCGCTCCCGCTCGCGCCGCTCGTCCGCATCTCCAGGGATCGCCGGCAGCGCCTTCTCGCCTCCCGGCGCCGACGGGCCGAGGTCGATCTCGTACTGCCCGTTCTCGAGCTTGGTCGCAGTGATGAGGCCGCGGCGCCTCGACTCGTCCACGAACTTCGAGAACCGGTTCATCCCGACGTTCTTCTCGTCGAACGACGGGTCCAGCTCCTGCATGACCTGCTTGAGCCGGTCCGAGCGCATCACGTCGCCCCGCTTCCGCATCTCCAGCACGGCATCCACCACCAGCTCCCACGGGTCGCGGTGCACGGTCTGCTCGTCGCCAACCCGGGTGAGCCCCGCCAGCTCGTTGTACGAGAAGTACTCGTCGCAGTTCTGGATCAGCAGGTCCGACGACGACTCCCGGATCCCGACGCCGATGACGTACTTGCCGTACTCCTTGAGCTTGATCACCAGCGAGCTGAAGTCCGAGTCGCCGCTGAGCAGGATGAACGTGCCGATCTCGGGGCGCGTGAAGATGAGCTCGAGCGCGTCGATGGCGAGCCGGATATCGGTCGCGTTCTTCTTGTTCGAGCCGAAGGCCGGAGCGAAGATCAGGTCGATCGACGCCTCGGAGAGGGGGACGATGTACTGCGGGTAGCGCCGCCAGTCGGCGTACGCCCGCTGAACCGCCACCTTGCCCCGGATGATGTCCGAGCTCATGAGGCGGCGCAGCTCGACCTGGAGGTCCGAACGGATCCCCATGGTCACGTTGTCGAAATCGATCAGGAGCGCCGCATTGGGCGCATGGACCGGCGGCTGCTTGGCCACTGGTCGGGTCGTCGGTAGAGTCATGACTCCTTCAAGACGCTGTGAGTTCCAGGGTCACGATCTGGGCCAGCTCCCGTCGCTTGACCTTCCCGCTGGACGTCATCGGTAGGGCATCGAAGAAGCGCACCAGATCAGGCACCTTGTAGTCGGCCATCTGCTCGCGGGCGAAATCCACGAAGTCCTCGCCCCGCACGATGGCACCTTCGGTCGGCACTATGCACGCGCAGATCATCTCGCCCAGGATCTCGTGGGGCACCCCCACCACACAGATCTCCTCGACGGCCGGATGCGCGCGCAGCACATCCTCCACCTCACGCGGGTAGACGTTGTACCCGCTGCGGATGATCATCTCCTTCCGGCGCCCCACGATGCGGACGTAGCCGTCCTCGTCCAGCATGGCCAGGTCACCGGTAAGGAAGTACCCCTCGGGCGTGAAGGCCCGCCTGGTCTCCGCGGGCATGCGGTAGTAGCCCGACATCACGTTGGGGCCCTTGACCGCCAGCTCGCCGATCGCCTCCGCGCCGTGCAGCTCCCCGGTCGTCACGTCCACGATCCGCACTTCCACCAGGGGGAGCGGGCGGCCCACGGTCTCGATGCGTTGCGCCGGCGTATCACCGGGGCGCGTCATCGTCACCGTCGGGCCCGTCTCCGTGAGCCCGTAGGCGATCTGCACATCGCAGGTCCGGCGCACCCGCTGCACCAGATCGGGACCTACGGGGCTCCCCGCGATGATTCCCGTCCTGAGCGTCGGCAGCCGCTCAGCGGTGAAGCTGCGCTCCCGCACCAGGAGCTGGAACATCGTCGGCACACCGTGGAGGAGGGTGACCTGCTCGCGCGCGACCAGCTCCACAGCGCGTGCCGGGCCGAAGTTCTCCTGGAGGACCAGGGTGACGCCGGCGACGATGCCTCCCACCACCATGCTCGTGCCGAAGATGGTGAAGCACGGCACCGCGACCAGGCTGACGTCTTCCGGCGTGACGCCCAGCGCTTCCACCGTCTTCCAAGCCGTCTCGACCACGTTGCGATGCGAGAGGCACACCCCCTTCGGCTTCCCCATGGTGCCGGAGGTGTAGAGGATCGCGAGCGTCGCGTCGGGGTCGCGCGGCGCCGCGGGTGTCTCGAGGTGAGCGCCCTTCGAGACCAGCTCCCGGTACGGGAAGACCCGGTCGTCGTACCAGAAGTCCTCGTTTCCCACGGCGACGAGGTAGAGGACGTCCGGCAACTCGCCGATCAGCTCGTCGAACCATTCGAGGAAATCGCGCCCCTCGTAGCTCGGCGCGGTCACGATGATCGACGCCTCGGCGTGCCGCAGCTGGTACTTGAGCTCGTGGTAGCCTAGCGCGGGGTTGATCGGGACGATGGTGCCGCCGAGGAATGCCGTCGCCAGCAGGGTGACCACCCACTCGGGCCAGTTGGGAAGGATGACGGCGATGCGGTCCCCGGGCTCTATCCCGAGGTCGGCCAGCGCGGCGGCGAGCGCCCTCGCCTCCTGGTCCACCTGAGCGTACGACAGACGCCGGGTCCCGGACACGATGAACGAGCGGTCCGGGCCGCGAAGGGCGGCGGCTTCGAACGCATCCGCCAAATGCACCGAGTTCAGGGACGAGCCCTCAAAAGGCACCAGACATTGAGTTTACACACCGGGAGGCCGCCGTGCCACCCGACCATGCGGAACGCCCCTTGAGCGCCGGTGCGCCCGAGGCCACCTTTGGCGCGTGGCCCTCGCCTTCCGACGCCGCATGTTCCTTTGGCTGGTCGTGGTTTCGGCCCTGCCGGCATCGGTCGCCATCACGGTCTCCCTGGCCTCGCCGGACATCGGTAAGCCGGTGGGCGGCGTGGCGGCCTGGGAGCGGACGGCCGACTCCTGGCGCGAGGCGCGCCGCGCGCTCGATATCCGCACCATGAGCCCGGGGATCCGAGCTGCCCTCGACCGCCACGGCGACGAGGTCGGCGCTTCGCTCTCCCGCGCCCGCCAGGCGCGGGCCATCCACAACGCTTTCGCGGGCACGCTCGCGGCGGTGGCGATCGCGCTGACGATCCTGGTGGGCGGCGGCGCCATCCAGCTCGCCGGGCACCTCTCGCGCCAGCTCTCACGGCCCATCGACGAGCTCATCGCCTGGACGGGCCACCTGATGCGAGGCGAGCCGCTTCCCGACGCGCCGCCCGCGGTAGGCGCGCCCGAGTTCGAGGTCCTGCGCGACGCGTTCCGGAAGATGGCGGCCGAGCTGGACCGCGCCCGCTCGCGCGAGGTGGAAGCCGCCGCGCTGCGCGCCTTCCGCGAGGTAGCCCGACAGGTGGCGCACGAACTCAAGAACCCCCTCACGCCCATGCGCTTCGCGGTGTCGCGCCTCAAAGAGCGCGTCGGGCCGGAAGACCAGGAGCTGATCGAGATCCTCGACGGGGAGAGCGCGCGCATCGAGGAAATGGCCCGCGAGTTCTCGCTCCTCGGTCGCCTGCCGGAGGGGCCGCCCGCGCCGCTCGATGTGGGCGAGATGCTGGAGGAATTGAGCAAGGGGCTGGCGGTGAGGGTGCGGCTCGAGAGGTCGGCGGGGTTGCCGCTGGTGACCGGACACTATGAGCCGTTGAGACGGGCGTTCCAGAACCTGATCCTCAACGCCTGCCAGGCGTGCGCCGCGAACGGCGAAATCGGGCTGACCGCGCGCCGGTCCGCGAACGGCGCCGCCCCAGCCGTCGAGATCACCGTGAGCGACAATGGCACCGGCATCAGCGCCGAGCACCTGCCGCGCATCTTCGAGCCCTATTTCACGACCAAGACGGGCGGCACCGGCCTCGGGCTCGCGCTGGTTCGCCAGACGATCCACGACCACGGCGGTGCGATCGCAGTCGCGAGCGAACCGGGCCGCGGCACCACGTTCACGGTGACCCTCCCGGCCGTTACCGCGTGAGCCGCCAACCGCGGATCCTGATCGTAGACGACGAAGCCAACCTCCGCCGCATGCTGAGCGCGGTCCTCGTGGCCGAGGGATTCAGGATCGCCGAGGCGTCCAACGGGACGGAGGCGGTCGCGGCGGCGCAGCGACGCCGCCCGGACGCGGTCCTGCTCGACCTCTCGATGCCGGGCGGCCCCGACGGTCTCGCCACGCTGGAGCGCCTAACGGCGGAGGCTCCCGGCGTCCCCGTGATCATGATGAGCGGCCGCGCCGGCCTTCAGGACGCGGTGCGCGCGACGAAGCTCGGCGCGTTCCACTTCCTCGAGAAGCCGCTGGCGCCGGAGGCGGTCGTGCTCGCGCTCCGATCGGCTCTCGCGCTCGCGAAGGCGCGAGCGGAGGCGCAGGCGCTGCGCGAGGCGCTCGGGCCCACCGCGACCATCGTGGGCTCCTCGCCGCAGATCACCGAAGTGCGCTCGCTCATCGCCCGGGTCGCCGCGACGGAAGCGCGGGTGCTCATCACCGGCGAGTCCGGCACCGGCAAGGAGCTGGTGGCCGCCGCGATCCACGCGGCGAGCGCCCGCGCCGACGGCCCGTTCGTGCGGGTAAACTGCGCCGCCATCCCGCGCGAGCTGGTCGAGTCCGAGATGTTCGGCCACGAGCGCGGATCGTTCACGGGCGCGACGGAGCGGCGCATCGGCCGGTTCGAGCAGGCGGACGGAGGCACCCTCTTCCTCGACGAAGTGGGCGACCTGTCGATCGAGGCGCAGGCCAAGCTGCTGCGCGCGCTCGAGGCCGGCGAGGTCGAGCGCGTCGGAGGCGACAAGCCGATCCCGGTGGATGTGCGCGTCGTCTCGGCTACCAACCAGGACCTGGCGCGCGCGGTGAAGGACCGCTCGTTCCGCGAGGATCTGCTCTACCGGCTCCACGTCTTCCCGGTCTGGATCGCGCCGCTGCGCGAACGCCCAGGCGACATCCCCGAGCTGGTGCGACACTTTATCCAGCTGATTTGCACCCGGATCGGGCGTCCCGCAGCGACGGTGAGCGGGACTGCGATGGATCTCCTGGTGAGCCATCGCTGGCCGGGCAACGTGCGCGAGCTAGCCAACATCGTGGAACGGCTCATCATCCTTTCGGTCCGCAGCGAGATCGGCGTGGAAGACGTGCGCGCCGCGTTGCCCGCCACCGACGGCACGGCCGGCGCCGCGCCGCTCCCCAGCACGGCGGCCCAGCTCCCGCTCTCCGACGAGCTCGACAACTACGAGCGAACGCTGATCACCCGGGCGCTCTCGGCGGCCAAGGGCAACGTGGCTGAAGCGGCGCGCGGCCTGGCGACCGACCGCGCCAACCTGTATAGAAGATTGAAGCGGCTAGGGATCGAAGGCGGCAGCTAGCGTGTCGGAACGACACGATGGTGACCCACGATACACCACATCCGGGACGCTGGTCCCAACCGCCCAGGCGACGACGAAGTAGTCTTGTGGCAAGAGGTTAAGGCCGGTCGGTCGCGGGGGCACGGACCCTGCTTCAAGGAACGACGGCACACCTCGAGGAGTCATGATGCGCTTCACTCTCATCGCAGCTCTTGTCGTCGGGACCACGGGCGCCACATGGGCGCAGGACACGACGATCACGATCCGGCCCGGCGGCCGCCACGCCGACGAACAGCTGGTGGTCCGCCAGCTCCCGCGCGACGTCGCTGACGAGATCGTCCGGTTCTTCAACGGTCCGGGGACGCTTCACTTCTCCGGCATCACGCGGGTCCCGGCGGGGCGCGGGATCGACGGCGACGTGGCGATCCTGGGCGGTCCGGTCACCGTGGCCGGGCGGATCAGCGGCGGGTTGGTCGTGGTCAACGGCGACGTGGTGTTCGAGCGCGGGGCGGTCGTGGGCGGCGACGTGATCGTCGTTGGTGGCACCGTCTCGGGCACCGATGACGCCGACATCGACGGAGAGATCCGCGTATACCGGGATCCCCTGCGCTACCGCCGCACCGGCGATGAGATCGTATACGCTCCGCAGCGCGAGATCCCGCCGCGGTGGTCCCGCATCCGGCGCCAGATCAGCGACGGCCGCGGCAGCACCAGCGGGTTCGTCCTCTCTATGGGCGGCACGTACAACCGGGTCGAAGGCGCGCCGATCGTCTTCGGGCCGAGGCTGGACACGCGCCTCAACGACGGGATGCGCTTCCAGGCGGACGTCAGGGGCATCTTCCGCACCGGCCGTGACATCTCGTTCCAGGGCCAGGACTTCGGCTACCGGGCGCGGGGCGAGCTCGTGTTCGGCGGCCGCTACAACAACATCGGCTTCGGCGCGCGCGGCTACGACGTCATGGCGTCGGTGGAGACATGGCCGCTCAAGGACTACGAGGCCGGATGGGCGGCGTTCCTGCTGCACAGCGACTACCGCGACTTCTACCGCCGTCACGGCGGCGCGCTCTACACCACGCTTCGAATCGGGCGACCGCTAACTTTCACGGTCGAGGGGCGGGACGAAACGCAGTCGTCGGTGGAGGCGCGTGACCCGTGGACGCTGTTCCGCGGCGACAACATCTGGCGCGAGAACCCCGCCGTCACCGACGGTCGCTTCCGCTCCGC
>JAUYOW010000283.1 GCA_030697825.1 Gemmatimonadales bacterium
TGCCAAGGATCACCGAGCGGCCAGGCCCGACGCCGGCGGGAAGCGCCTCGCCGCCGAGCGGCAGGCGCGCGGCTTCCCCGGCCACGAACACCAGGCCACCGTCGGCGACGATCTCGCCGTGCAGCAGGTTCATCGGCGGGCTGCCGATGAACGAGGCCACGAAGGTGTCGGCCGGCCGCTGGTAAAGCTCGAGCGGCCCCGCGACCTGGCGCATCTCCCCGGCCTTCATCACCGCGATCCGGTCGCCGAGGGTCATCGCCTCGACCTGGTCGTGCGTGACGTAGATCGTGGTGGTGCCGAGCCGGCGGCGGAGCGCGGCCAGGTCGCGTCGCATCTGCACGCGGAGCTTGGCGTCGACGTTGGAGAGGGGTTCGTCGAAGAGGAAGACCTCCGGCTGGCGCACGATCGCCCGGCCGACCGCCACCCGCTGTCGCTGGCCGCCGGAGAGCTGGCGTGGCTTGCGGTGCAGCAGGTCCTCGATCCCCAGCAGGGCGGCGGCCTCGCGCACCCGGGCGTCGGTCTGGTTCGCCGGCATGTCGCGGAGCGTGAGCGCGAAGGCGAGGTTCTCGCGGACCGTCATGTGCGGGTACAGCGCGTAATTCTGGAAGACCATCGCGATATTGCGGTCCCGGGCTGGCACGTCATTGACGATCCGGTCGCCGATCCGGATTGCGCCGGCGCTCAACTCCTCGAGCCCCGCGATCATCCGTAGCACGGTGCTTTTGCCGCACCCCGACGGCCCCACGAGGACCAGGAACTCCCCATCGGCGACCGCCAGGGTCAGGCCCGCCACGGCCACATGAGTCCGGCCGCCGTCCTGGTATATTTTCCTGATGCCTTCGAGCGTCACACTCGCCATGGAGCCGCTCCTCTGTCCGGATGCCCGTGACCGAACGATTCCCTGACGGCTTCCTCTGGGGCGCCGCCACCTCGGCCTACCAGATCGAGGGCTCTCCCCTCGCCGACGGCGCCGGCCCGAGCATCTGGCACCGCTTCGCGCACCTGCCGGGCCGGCTCGCCAACGGCGATACCGGCGACGTTGCCTGCGACCATTACCACCGGTACGCCGAGGACGTCGACCTGATGCGCGAACTGGGTCTCACCGCCTACCGTTTCAGCGTCTCGTGGAGCCGGGTCCTCCCGGCCGGCCGCGGCGCCGTGAACCCGCGGGGCCTCGGCTTCTACGACCGGCTCACGGACCAACTGGCGCGGCACGGCATCCGTCCAGTCGTGACGCTGTTCCACTGGGATCTGCCGGTCGCCCTCGACGAGGCGGGCGGCTGGTGCAACCGCGACGTCGCGGACTGGTTCGCCGACTACGCGCGCGTGGTGGCGAGCGTGCTCGGCGACCGCGTCACCCTGTGGGCCACGCTCAACGAGCCCTGGGTTGTCGTGGACGGCGGCTACGTCCACGGCACGCTGGCGCCCGGACACCGGAGCCTCGCCGAGGCCGCGCGGGCCACCCACAACCTGCTCCGCGCCCATGGGGCGGGGATCCAGGCCGTCCGCGCCGAGGGGGCGGCGCAGGCCGGGCTCGTCGTGAACCTCGAGCCGAAGTATCCCGCCTCCGACCGGCCCGAGGATGTCGCCGCCACGCGCCGTGCCGACGCATACATGAACCGGCAGTACCTCGACCCCGTGCTCCTCGGCGCGTACCCCGCGGAACTCGAGGAGATCTACGGCGACGCCTGGTCGGTTGTGAAGGCCGGCGACCTCGATCTGATCCGGCAGCCGCTCGACTTCCTCGGCGTCAACTATTACACCCGCGCGGTCACCCGCGCCGCCCCGTCCGCCGAACCGACCCGCGCCGAGCGCGTGCGTCAAACCGACCGGCTCCACACGGAGATGGGCTGGGAGGTCTACCCCGAAGGGCTCACGGACACGCTCCTCTGGGTGGGGTCGCGCTACGGCCGCCTCCCGCTCTACGTCACCGAGAACGGCGCGGCGTTCGCCGATCCGCCGGTCGCCTCGGACGGCACGCTCGACGACCCGCTCCGCGTGCAGTATTTCACGGAGCACCTCCGGGCGGCCCGTCGCGCGATCGAGGCCGGCGCGGACCTTCGGGGCTACTTCGCCTGGTCCTTGCTCGACACCTTCGAGTGGAGCGAGGGCTTCACCAAGCGGTTCGGCCTCATCCACGTGGACTACGCCAGCCAGCGCCGCACGCCGAAGGCGAGCGCCCGTTTCTACGCGGAGGTCATCCGGACGCACGGCGGCGTGCTCGGCGCCTAACGCCGGCCTCACCAAGGGGCCGGGGTGTCCCAAGCCTTGGGACGATACCGCGGTGCCGCGTCGCGCCCGAGCAGCACCTCCACGCGGTGGGTCCGCCCGTCCGCGGCGAGCGGCACGCGCACCGTTCCGTCTTCGACTGAGACCGGCCCGTCGGAGCAGCTCGCCGTGGTCCGGTCGTCCGTAGCAGGCGGAGCCCGGCGCACCACGATCTCGTACGTCGCGCGGCGGTCCGGGAGGCGCAGGCGTACCGTGAACCCCGGCCAGTCCCCGGGGATGCAGGGCCGGATCACCAGCGTCCGTCCGGCCTCGAGCGACACACCGAGCACCGACTCCAGCGCGACGCGGAACATCCATCCGGCGGAACCCGTGTACCAGGTCCAGCCGCCACGGCCTACGTGCGGGGCCGCGCCGTAGACGTCGGCGGCGACCGCGTACGGTTCGGTCCGGTACCGCGCCACGAGGTCGGGCGTCCGCGTGCGGGTCACTGGACTCAGCATCTCGAGCAGACGGGCCGCGCGCTCGGTGCGCCCCCCTTCCGCGAGGGCGCGAACGGCCCACAAGGCCGCGTGGGTGTATTGGCCACCGTTCTCCCGCACCCCGGGCAGGTACCCCCTGATGTAGCCCGGATCGCTCCGGGTGTGGTCGAACGGAGGCGTGAGGAGCCGGATCAGCCCCTCAGACTCCGCCACCAGATGCTCCTCGAGCGCGTCGAGCGCTTGAGCGGCCCGGTCGGCGGGCGCGACGCCGGACAGGATCGACCACGCCTGCGCGATGGCGTCGATCCGGCACTCCTCGTTCGCGGCCGAGCCCAGCGCCGTGCCGTCGTCGTAGAAAGGCGCGGCGATACCAGTGGCCGTCCCAGCCCGCGTCATCGAGCGCGTCGCCCAGATCGCGGCAGAAGGCGCGGTAACGGCCGGCGTGTGCGGCGTCACCGCGGCTCATGGCCAGCGGGGCGAATCGCCTGAGGATGTCGTAGAGGAAGAACCCGAGCCAAACGCTCTCACCCCGACCTAAGCGCCCCACGCGGTTCATCCCGTCGTTCCAGTCACCGGTCCCCATCAGCGGCAGGCCGTGCGCCCCGCGCGTGAGCGAGCGGTCGATGGCGCGGCAGCAGTGCTCATAGACCGTGCCGGACTCGCCGGCGACCGCCGGGACGACGAGCGCCTCGTCCTCGTGCGGCGCCAGTTCCGGCGCCGTGAGGAAGCGGGCGTTCTCGTCGAGCAGCGTGGCGTCGCCGGTCGCGTCCAGATAGGACAGGGTCGCGTGCGGGAGCCAGAGCAGGTCGTCGGAGAACCGCGTGCGGATCCCCTTGGCGGCCGGCGGGTGCCACCAGTGGAGCACGTCGCCCTCCACGAACTGGTGCGCCGCGTGGAGGAGGATCTGGCGGCGGGTGAGGTCCGGCCGGAGCGGGAGGAGCGCCGCGGCGTCCTGCAACTGGTCTCGGAAGCCGTAGGCGCCGCTCGACTGGTAGAACGCGGATCGGCCCCAGATTCGGCAGCTCAGGTTCTGGTAGGTGAGCCATCCGTTCACCATGACGTCGATCGCCGGCGCGGGGGTCTCGATCTGCACGCCATCCACCAGGTCCCGCCAGAACGCGCGGACCTCGTCCAGTGCGGCCTCGACCGCTGCCCCGCTCCC
Organism: Gemmatimonadales bacterium; assembly: GCA_030697825.1. Lineage (NCBI taxonomy): Bacteria > Pseudomonadati > Gemmatimonadota > Gemmatimonadia > Gemmatimonadales > Gemmatimonadales bacterium. The sequence goes on from JAUYOW010000283.1 coordinate 3,871, forward strand.
GTACCGGCGGATCAGGTCGCGCGCGGCCGCGTGGTCGGCCGCCTGCCCCAGGGCGAACACGCATTCGGCCGCCGCGCCCGGCGCGAGCTCGAACGTTGCTTGGAACGCCGCGCACGGGTCCAGTCCGGCGCCGGTTCGGCCATCTAGTTCGCCGCTGCTCGACAGGGCTGCGGGACGATCCGGGCTTTCGCGGCGGCCTAGGAACTCCGTGCGGTCTCCCGTCCAGGTGACGCGGGCGCCGTCGCATGGCACGAGCGCCGCGAAGGCCACGTGTCCCGCGTAGCCGCCGCCGCCGCCGTTCTGCATCGCGAACATGGCCGTGCTGTCGCGGTCGTGTTCGGTGACGACCCCGTCGGCGCTGGCCTGCCGCAGGGTGCCCAACACCCACTCCGCGTACCAGAACGCCGAGAGGCGGCGCACCGCTGCGCCGCGGTTGGCGATCCGGAGGCGGACCAGCTTCACCGGATCGTCGCGTGGCACGAAGCTGACGGTCTCCTGCTCCAGGTCCAGGCTCGTGTGCTTGTAGGTCGTGTAGCCGAAGCCGTGGCGCACCTCGTAGGGGCCCGAGCCTGGGACGGGTCCGGGCGTGGGCGACCAGAACACCCCGGCCCGCTCGTCGCGCAGGTAGAGCGCCTCCCCGGGCGGATCCGTGACGGGGTCGTTGTACCAGGGAGTGAGACGGTTCTCGCGGCTGTTGCCGACCCACGTGCTGCCAAGGCCCCGCTCGGAGGCGATGAATCCCGCAGCCTCGTTCGCGACCACGTTGACCCACGGCAGGGGGGGCAGCGTTAGGCCCGAGGTCCGGCGCGCGAGCCGGATGACGTACTCGGTGCCGTCAGCGCTGAAGCCGCCGAACCCGTTGAAGAAGCGGAGTTGTTCGTCCGCCGGCGCGTCGAGGTCCACCCCTGGCGCCGGTCGGAAACGCTCGCCCGCTCCCGCGCCGGCGGGCGGCACCGGCACCTGGCCATCCCGGTCCCAGAGCCAGGGGATGCGCGCTCGCTCGCCTGGTGCCGCCTGCGCCGGCCGCGCGAACAGGCTGTCGGCCGCGCCTGAGACGACGCCTGCCGCGATCGTGCCGAGGACGTCCTCACGGCTCGGGCCGGCGGTGAGCAGCGCCAAGAGAGCCACCGATTGCCCCGGCTCGAGGGTCACCGCCTGCCGGATGGCCAGCACAGGGTCCAGCACGCTGCCGACCGTTCCCGACAGGCGCGCGGACGGCTCGAGCGCTGCGGGAGCTGCGAGCGATCGCCCGCGGCCGATGAAGCGGGCGCGGTCCGTCTCGAACGTGCAGGGTTGCGCCCGTGACACCGGATCCTCGAGGACCAGTGCGTGCGCGACCCAGATCGGCGCTTCGTCCAGGCTACGTGGCCGGCGGTGGGCGAGCAGTGCGCCCGGATCGGGCGCCCATTCGGTCTCGACGAACAGCTTCCCGAAGGCCGGGTGCTTCGCGTCGGCCCAGGGAGTGGCGAGCACCGCCTCGACGTAGGTCGTCAACTCGAGGCGGCGCGGGCGGAGGTCGAGATTGTGCAGCGTGACACGCCGGCACTCGATATCCTGGTCCCGCGCCACCGTCACGGCGGTGCGGGTCTCGATGCTCTCGTCGCAACGCTCGATGATGGCCAACCCGCCCTCGAACCGTGCGGCGTACCGGTCGGGCGTACGTCGGACGGGTTGCAGTCCGGCGGACCACACTACGTTCCGCTCGAGGTCGCGAACGTAGAGGAAGAAGCCGTCAGCGTCCCGGGTGCGGTCGGCGGTCCACCGCGTGATGACGTTGTCCCCGAGCGCGGAGACGCCGGATCCCGCGGTGGAGAGCAGGACCCGGTACCGCCCGTTCGAGAGAACGGTCGCGTCGGACGGTGCCGCGGGGGTGTCAGCCATGCGGTCTCCGTGCCCGCTCAGTAGACAAAGCGCACTTCCGCTGGCAGACGCCGGACCGTGACAGTCCCGGCACTGTCCAGCGGCACCAGCCTGGCGTCGAGGAACGCAGCCCGCACCCCGATCAGCTTGAATTCGAGCGTGTTGGGGGCGGCCTCGCCCCTGATCCAGAAGCTGAACGCGTAGTTAGGCGGCAGGTCGAGCGCGAGCGCCTTCCGCGCGATCGCGTAGCCGCCGCCGGCGAAGGCGAAGTCGAGCCGCATCGCCCGGCCGCGATGGCCGGCGTCGCTCCACAGGGTCAGCGTGACACCGTCGGCGGGGTGCGCGGTCCAGCCGGCGACCCGTTCGAAGTTGTCAATCAGCCGCGGCGCGAGGGAGTCCGCTTGCGCGGCGGCGAGGACGGCCGCGAGGACGAGCGGGCCGGTCATCCCTTCACGCCGCCGGCTGTCATGCCCCGGATGTAGTAGCGCTGGAGCAGAACGAAGACGAGCATCACCGGCAGCACGGTGACCACCGCGCCCGCCATCATCAGCTCCGTGTCCTGCACGTGCTCGCCGGCCAGGTTGGCCAGCGCGACCGGGAGCGTGTAGCGCTCGCTGTCGCTGAGGATGACGAGGGGCCACTGGAAGTCGTTCCATGTGTTGAGGAACGTCCAGATCGCCAGGGTGGCCAGGATGGGCGTGATCAGCGGCAGGACGATGGACCGGTAGATTCGGAACTCGCTGGCCCCGTCGATGCGCGCCGCGTCCAGCAGGTCGTCGGGGAGCGTGAGCAGGTACTGGCGGATCAGGAAGATCCCGAAGATGCTGGCCATCGAGGGGACGATCACGCCCCAGTACGTGTTGACGAGCCCGAGCTGCTTGAAGAGCAGGAACAGCGGGAGCATCGCCACCTGCGTGGGGACCAGGAGGCCCAGGGACAGGGAGCGGAAGACCCGTTCCCGCGCGCGGAACCGCAGCTTGGTGAGGGCGTACCCAGCCATCGAGTTCACCACGACCGAGATCGCGGTGGCGGCCGTCGAGACGATCGCGGAGTTGAGGAGATACCGCCCGAGATCCAGCCGGATGAACAGCGCGCGATACTGCTCCAGCGTCGCCGCGTGGGGCACGAACCGCGGCGGGTAGTTGTTCGCCTCGCCCGGTGCCATGAACGAGGCGGCGAGCATCCAGGCCATCGGCGTGAGCACCAGCACGCCGCCGGCCAGGAGGGCCGCGTGCAGCGCGACCGACGCCGCGCCGCGTCTCACTCGCCCTCGCGCTGGAGACGCAGCTGGAGCAGCGTCGCCGCCAGGATCACCGCGAACAGGATGAACGCGATCGCCGCCGCGTATCCCATCCGCCACCAGCGGAAGCCCTCCTCGTACATCAGCAGCACGACGCTGGCCGTGCTGCGCAACGGACCGCCCTGCGTCATCACGTACGGCTCGGCGAACAGCTGGAAGAAGCCGATCATGGTGATGATCCCGACGAACAGGAGGGTCGGCCGCAGGGAGGGGAGCGTCACATGCACGAAGCGGCGCCACGGTCCGGCGCCATCGAGCTCGGCCGCCTCGTACAGTTCCTCGGGGATGCTCTGGAGGCCGGCCACGAAGACCAGCATGCCGTAGCCGAAGTTCTTCCAGACGGCGACGATGATGATCGCCGGCATCGCCCAGTGCGGGTCGCCCAGCCAATCAATCGGCCCGACCCCCACGGCGCCGAGCGCGTAGTTGAGGAGCCCGAACTGGTGGTGGAAGACGTAGCGCCACACCACCGCTACAGCGACCAGCGTCGTGACGAAGGGCGCGAAGTAGATGGTGCGGAAGAGGCCCTTGAAGCGCGCCAGTGGCGCGTTGACGAGCAGGGCCGCGCCGAGAGCGACGAGCACGCTGAGCGGACCCCCCACCAGCGCGAAGTAGGCCGTGTTGCGCAGCGCATTCCAGAAGTCCGGGCTCGCCAGCAGGCCGGCGTAGTTCCGGAGGCCCACGAACCGGGCGCTCCCCGGGTCGCCGATGGCGTAGATGTCGAAGTCCGTGAGGCTCAGGAGGAGACCGCCGGCAACCGGCAGCACGAAGAACACCGCGATGAGCACCAGGGCCGGCGCGAGGAAGATCCACGCGGCGGTCTCCTGCGAGGCCGAAAGCCCCCGTCTCACCGCCCCGGCCCCCGCGCCGAATCGCGCGCGAGCAGCCAGCGCCGCTTCGCGAGCACGCGGTCCACGTCTCGATCGAGCCGATCGAGGACCTGGTCCACCGGGGTGCCGCCCCGGATCGCACGCTCGGCGTTCTCGATGACCTTCGTGGCGATCAATTCCCACTCCGGGACCTGCGGCAGGGGAACCACACGGTGGAGCTGCTCCCAGAACGCCCGGGTGTGCGGGTGCCGATCGAGCCCGGCCGCTTGCCACACCTCCCGCCGGGCGGGCAGGTCGCCGGTGAGGTCGTAGAGCCGCCGCTGCTGTTCGGCCCGCGAGAGAAACTCGATGAGCTTCCACGCCTCGGGCTTTCGGGCCGAGGCCCTGAATAGGACGAGGCTTGACCCCCCGGCCAGCGAGACACCGGACGTCGCGCCAGCCGGACCGGGCAGCGGGGCGGTGGCCCACTGGTGCTGGAGCGCCCGGGGCAGCCGGCGCCGGAACTCCCCGAGGTTCCAGGGACCGGTGATCCACATGGCGAAGGTGCCACGCGCGAACTCCTGGTAGGGGTTAGCGACGTCGTTGTTCCCCATCGGTGCCGCGGCGCCGCTCTGGTAGAGGCCGACGTAGAACTCGAAGGCGCGGCGGAACGCCGAGTCGCGGAAAGCCCCGTACCGCGCCGAATCGCGCAGGAGCGGAGCACCCGCCTGGAGCCCGAGGACGACCGGCTGCACCCACTCGTTGGTCGGCAGGAAGATGGCGTGGCGGCCCGGACCGATGACCCGCGAGACCGCCGCCATCGCCTCGCGCCATTCCTGCCAGGTCGTGGGCATCGCGTCGTAGCCGGCGCGGGTGAGGATATCCGTCCGGTAGAACAGGACCCGGGTATCGACGTACCAGGGGATGCCGAACGCGGTCCCGTCGAGCACGTTCGTCCGCCAGATCCCGTCGAAGTACGCGCCGGGATCCACGACCGCCGAGGAGGCGATCCAGGGGTCGAGGGGCTCGAGGGCGCGCAGCGCCACGAATTCCGGCACCCAGGTATTCCCGACTTGCGCCACGTCCGGCGTGGCGTCGCCGACGTAGGCGGTCAGGAGTTTCTCGTGCGCGGCGGTCCAGGGAAGCTGCTGGAGACGGACCCGGATGCCGGGGTTCTCGCGCTCGAACGCCTCGAGCAGCGGTCGGACGCGCTCACCCTCCTGGCCCAGGGCCCAGAAGCGGAGCGTCGGCTCGGCCTCCTGGGCGCGGCAGGCGGCCAGCGCGCCACACCAGACCACGAGTGCGTGGAGCGCGGCTCGCCGCCCGTGCCGCATCACGGCGCCTGGTCGAGCCAGCCGCCGCTGAAGCCGGCGCGCCGGAGACCGCGAACGATGTAGGGGCTCCGGCGCATGTACCTCCAGACGATGTCGGCGCGGTGGTTCGCGATCATCGCCAGGATGGGGCCCTGGTCAATGCCCAGGTAGTCCGTGTCGAACCACCCCTGGCCCGCCACGTAGCGGCCGTGTCTAAGCGGGGTGCTCGGCCACTGCCACGTCGGGTTGAATGCGTCGAAGAACCCATACGTCCCAAACAGCCACGTCCCCTGGCGTTCCCGCATCGCGACCAGCGCGGGGATCGCGATCTCCGGCGCGAACGGGATCGAGCCTCCCGCCGCCGTGGGCGTTACGGTGCCGTCGTCCCGCACCTCCGTGAACGAGGCGCCCCGCGCGGCGTACGTAAAGAACCGGCGCGATGCGCCGCGCACCAGCTGCACCACGTCCGCCGGGCCGTCCGACGCGGACAGGCCCCAGGTCTCCGGACCGAAGCCGGTCCAGCCGTCGGGGTTGGCGATGGCGTAGGCGCGCTGGGCATAGGTCGCCCGCCGGGAGTTCTCGAAGTAGTCGATCCCGCGACCGCGCATGTACGCGTCGCGGATGCCGCGGAAGTCGATCCAGACGTGCGAGTACTGGTGGCCGAACAGCGGCGCGAAACCGACATGTTCGTAGCCGTGGAACCGTCCCCATTGGTAGGTGGCCGTCCAAGCGTCCCAGGCCGTCGAGTCGATCGCGGCGGTCGGGGAACCGAGGGCGAGCACGTAGATGATGGAGCCCTCGCTGTAGCCGCGCCAATCGTACGTGCTGAACCCGTCCTCCGGCTTCCAGGCCAAACCGACCAGCGGCGCGCGGGGCTGGAACCAGCGCCAGTTCGCCCGCCGGTAGAGGGAATCGGCATAGGCACGGATGGCGGCCTCGGTGGCGTCGGCGCCGTCGAAGTACTGCTGGCAGAACAGGGCACCGGCGAGCAGGATCGCGGTGTCCACCGTGGACAGTTCCACAGTGCCGAACCGGTGGCCGTCAGCCATGTCCAGGAAGTGATAGAAGAAGCCCTCGTTCCCTCCCGTGCCCGAGGGAGCCGCCCCTTGCGGGAGGCCGTAGAAGAACCGGAGCGTCGTGAGCACACGATCGGCGGCGGCGGCCCGCGTCACGTAACCGCGCTCGGCGCCGATCGGATAGGCCGTGAGCGCGAACCCGACCGCCGCGATGCTGGAGAAGCTCGGCGTGGGCCAGCGGTCGGGCGTGAGACCCGTGGCGGGGTCGGTGCGCTCCCAGAAGAAGGCGAAGGTCCGCTGTTCCAGGGTGTCGAGGAACGCCTGGGCGCGCGGGGAGGACGGCTCGACGGGACCGGCCGTCGGGCCGTTCCGCGGACAGGCGGGGAGAACCGCCGCCGCGAGAATCAGGCCCGTCAGGGCGCCGCGGGTAGCGAGCGACATCGTCGCGATGATTCGCTTGTAAAGGTAGCCGCTGCGGAGCGCCGGCGCATTGGCCGGCGCCCCGCAAACGGGTAGGGACTAGAATCCGAGGTCGACGCCGACTTGGAGCCGCTGCGGGTCGCTGATCACGCAGCCCGCCCTGCCGTTAACGTCGGTCGGGTTGAACGTGTTGAAGCAGCCCAGGTTCTGGTTGTTGAACGCATTGAACACGTCCAGCGTGAGGCCAAGCCTGTTCCGGGTGACCGTGAACTCCTTGCGGAGCCGCAGGTCCACGTTGGTGAAGGTCGGAGCCGTGAAGGCGCCCGGCCGCAGCGGATTCGGTGGATCGCACACCGGCGTACCGCTGACGACCCGCCGGTCAGAAGGACATCCGAACCGGTCACCCACGTCCAGCCGCTGCCCGCTCGCCACCGTGGCGAGGCCGCTGAACTGAAGGCCCCACGCCCGCCGCGACTCGAGGATCCAGTGGGCCACCGCCCGGTGACGCTCGTCGTTGCGGACCTGACGGGGGTAGTCTGCGGGGTTCGGGAAGCTGAAGTCGTCGTTGAACCCCTGCGTCTCGCGCTTGGCGTAGTTGTAGGCGAGCCCCGCGCCCCAGCTCAGGCCCTCGGTCGCCCGGTGAAACGGCCGGTCCAGCTTGAGCTGCAAGGCGTTGTACCATGTCTGTCCGGCGTTGTCCGCGAACAGGATGGTGCCGAACCCGGGGATCGAGTTGCCCACGAAGCACCCGGCGACGGCGAAGGACCGCTCGGGGCAGGTGAAGTTCAGGTTGGCGAAGTAGAACGTGAACGTATTGTCACTGCGCACGCCCGTGTAGGCGGCCTCGAGCGCCCAGCTCCCCACGAGCTGCCGCACCCCGAGGCTGAACTGGTTGGACATCGGCGGCCTCAGGTCGTTCGGCAGGAGCTTGACCTCACGCGTGTTCGCGGCCACGCCGGTCAGCAGCTGGTCGACGGCCGCCTTCCCGCCGGTCAGGTACGAGTCGTTCCAGTCGATGCGGCCAGGGTCGGTGTCGCCCACGGGTCGGAACCGGATCAGGTAGCTTGGGTGCTGTTCCGCGAACTTCTCCTCGATCGCCTGGTCAAACAGCGTGCGGTCGTAGAACAGGCCCCAGCCGCCGAAGACGGTGGTCCGGCCCGCCCGGTCGACGCTGTAGGAGAAGCCGAGCCGGGGCTGGACGGCGCCCAGGAAGCGGCTCCGGTTGGACCCATCCGTGAAGTACCGGTTCGGATCAAGCGGGATGAAGAGCCGGCTCGCGTAGGCGGTGAGCGAGTCGCGGACGTTGCTGGGCGTCACGTAGTCGTAGTTGAGCATCCCGGACTCGTAGTCCCACCGGACGCCGAGGTTCAACGTGAGTCGCGGCGTCGGGCTCCAGTCGTCCTGGAGGAACAGCCCGAGCTGCGTGTTGTTGGTGCTGAAGTTCGGGTCGCCGCTCTGGAACTGGACGCGCTCCGGGATCTCGAAGTCATTGAACCACGATTCGTACACGAACTGCGGGATCTCGGAGTTGCGCTTGATGATGTCGTAGCTCAGGAAGTCGACATTGCCGCCGGCTTTGACGACGTGACTGCCGGCCCAACCCCACCCCGACCAGGTCACGACGTTACGGAGCGAGAGGCGGCCCTGGGTGAAATCCTGGTTGGAGACGTTGCTGCCGATCTGCGCGCAGCAGCCGAACCCGTAGAACCGGTTCGCGGCGCTCGGGGTCGCCGGCACCGGGTTGTAGTGGTACCGCTGGAAGCTCACCTGCGCCTCGTTGAGCCATGACCCGCCGACGTACTGGTGCCGCAGCAGTGCCGTCGTCACCGAGTTCTGGAACCGGGTCGCGGTCTCGAATGCCGTGAGCCCGCCGAAGTCGCGGATGTCGTGCTCGCCGCGGGTGTTGAGGCTGAACTCGAAGGACGACCGCGTCGAGCGCGCGTACGTCAGCTTGCCGAAGAAGAGGTTGGAGCGGAACGGCGATCCGAACTCGCCGTTCCGGGACGCGAAGTTCACGGTGTCGAGCGCGGGGAATCCCGTCGGCGGCACGATGTTCACGCGGCTCGAGCGATTCTGGTAGTTGCCCTCGTACGAGGCGAAGAGGTGGAGCCGGTCGCGGATGAGGGGACCGCCCACGCTCAGGCCCGTCAGGTACCGCGAGTAGTCGGGCTTCCGTAAGGTCGTATCCCGGATGGCGTCCGCACGCTGGAAGACGCTCTGGGCGAGCAGTCCGCGGTGCTGATAGCCGGTGAACGCGAACCCGGTCCACGTGTTGCCGCCGGACCGGGTCGTCGCGGTGATGATCGCGCTCGAGGCCTTCTGGTACTCGGCCCGGTAGTTCTGGGTCAGGACGCGGTACTCCTGGATCGCGCCGCGGGGGAACGGGTTGCCGCGGCTGGCGTCCTGGCCGGCCACACCGCCCCGCAGGATGTCGTTCTTGTAGCTCGCGCCGTCGATGAAGACGTTGATCTGGTCGGCGCCCTGCGCGCCCGCGGCCACCGTGCGCCGGGTGTCGTCGATCCGGTCGCCCACGAGTCGCATGCCCGGCGCGAGGACGGCGAGGTCGAGGAAGTTGCGGTCGGCGGACGGCAGCAGGTTGATCTGTTCCTGCGTGACGTTCGTGGCTACCTCCGACGTGCGCGTCTCCACCGCGGCCGCGCTCACAGTCAGTTCCCGCAGCGCGACGGCGGCCGTGGCGAGCGTGAAGTCGGCTTCGAGCGCCGTCCCGATCGCGATCCGGACGCGCCTCGTCTGCGGCGAAGCGCCGATCTGCCGGATGGTGAGCTCGTACTCCGCGGGCGCCAGGCCCAGGAGGATATAGTAGCCCCGTTGATTCGACGTCGCCGCGCGCGCGGTCCCGGTGGCAACGTTGCGCAGCCGCACGTCGGCGCTCGCGACCGGTGCGCCCCGGGGATCGCGGACGTACCCGTGCAGACTGCCGGTGGTGGTCTGCGCCCGCGCCGCAGCGGGCAGGAGCAGACCGGTGAGCGCGACTCCCGCCGCGAGGGCGGCGCGCAGGAAGCGGATCCGGATAGCTGTGATCATGCGTCGTCCCTCCTTCAAGGGGCGGTGGGGTTTCGCGGACCGGGGACGGCCATGGCCGTCGCTCGTTCTTATCCGCGGTTAGCGCCGCAGGAGCGCCGCACCACTAGCGTCGTGGGCAGCGTCTCTCGGCGCAAATCAGGCTGGGCTCGGTCGCGCACGCCCGCGAGCAGCCGCGCGGCGGCGCGGGCGCCGAGTGCCCGGATATCGACGTGTACTGAGGTCAGAGGCGGATCGATGTACCGCGCCATCGGGATGTCGTCGAACCCGCCCAGAGCCATGTCTTCGGGGATCCGCACGCCGGCCTCTCGCAGGGCGCTGATGGCGCCGATGGCCATCCCGTCGTTGGCGGCGAACACGGCGGTGGGCCGATTCCGGAGCGCGAGGATCAGGCCGGCAGCCTCGTGGCCCGCCGCCTCGCTGAAGTCTCCCGGGAACTCCAGGTCCGGGTCGTTGTCCAACGCGAGGTTCTCCTGTGCCGCGCGGTAGCCGCGCAAGCGCTCCGTCGCATCGAAATTCCCGCTGTCGCCACAGATGATCGCGATCCGACGGTGGCCGAGACTCGCCAAGTGCTCCAGCATCGCGTACGCGCCCTCGAAGTTCGCGATGGCGACGCTCGCGACGTCCAACCCTCCGGGCGGACTGCAAAGCGAGACCACGGGACAATGGGCCGACAGAGCTTCCCGAGAAGTGCCTGAATCCAGGTGGGGTGTCATGGTGATGAGCCCATCGACCCGGCCCCGGAACGACCGGAGCGCTCCCTGCGTTTCCTCCTGCCCGCGGTGCGCGCTGGTGACCAGGAGGTGGTAGCCTTCGCGCCGGGCCACCTCGTCCACGCCGCGAATCAGCTCCGAGAAGAACTCGCCATATAGGTCCGGCAGGAGGAGGCCAAGGGTGCTGGTGCGCCGCGTGATCAGGCTCAGCGCGGCGCCGTGCGGGCTGTAGCCCAAGGCCTGGGCGGCCGTGTCAACGCGTACCCGCGTCGCCTCTCGAACCAGTGGGCTGCTGTTCAACGCCCTGGAAGCCGTGGCCACCGACACTCCCGACGATCGGGCGACGTCCTTGATTGTGGCCATCTTCGACATCCCTCGCGGTGGGTGCCGGAACTAGATCGTGACATCCAGGCCCTTACCGAAACCCTCACCTGATCCGCATGGCACCGTCCGACTGTAATCGTTTACATTTCTCGCGAGTTTGTCAAGATGGCCTCGCAAAGGCGGGCACTTTCTGCGGTTTCCGGGGGGGGCCTCTTTGACAGGCTGGAGGGGGAAATGGCAATGCTGTGTAAACGATTACATCATACTTCTGCAGTAAGCCGTCAGCGATGGTGACCGCCGGGGAGCGGCGGTCCGGCGCCGGGCGCGCGCGGCCGGCGAAGCGGCGCGGCGGTGCAAACTCGTTCACGGAGGCCAGATGAGGCGGATCGCGGTGCTGACGAGCGGCGGCGATGCGCCCGGAATGAACGCCGCGATCCGCGCGGTCGTGAGAACGGGCATTGCGCGCGGGCTGGACGTCGTCGGTATCCATCACGGTTACGCCGGGCTGATGGAGGGGCGGCTGCAGCCGTTGGGGCCTCGCGACGTCGACGGCATCATCCAGCGCGGCGGCACGGTGCTGGGCAGCGCGCGCTGCCCCGAGTTCACGTCGCCCCGCGGGCGTGGAGTGGCGCTCGACGTGCTGCGGCGTCACGACGTCGAGGGGCTCGTGGTGATCGGCGGCAACGGCTCGCTCTCGGGCGCGGATGCGCTGTCGGGCATGGGGTTCCCCGTGGTGGGCGTGGCCTCGACCATCGACAACGACGTGAACGGCGCGGACATCACGATCGGCGTAGACACCGCGCTCAACATCGCCCTGGAAGCCATCGACCGACTGAAGACCACTGCCTCGTCCCACCAGCGCACGTTCCTCGTGGAGGTGATGGGGCGCCAGTGCGGGTATCTCGCCCTGATGTCCGGCCTCGCCGGCGGGGCCGATGTGATCGTGATCCCGGAGGTCGAGGTCAGCCCGGACGAGGTGGTGGCCGAGCTGCACACGGCGTACGCGCGCGGGAAAAAGCACGCGATCGTCGTGGTGGCCGAGGGGGCACGGCAGAATGCCGCCGCGCTCGCCCGGCACTTCGAGTTGCATCGAGACCGGATCGGCTTCGAGCTGCGGGTCACGACGCTCGGTCACGTCCAGCGTGGGGGGGCGCCAACGGCGTTCGATCGTCTGCTCGCCACGCGACTCGGAGTCGCTGCGGCGGAGCACTTGGCTCGAGGGGAGGCGGGGGTGTATTCGTGCCTTCGCAAGGGCGTCATCCAGGCCGTCGCGCTCGAGCAGATCAGGCAGCCCAAGCCTCCTCCGGATCTCGAGGCGGTCGGGATGGCGCGGATGCTGGCGCAGTGAAGCGACGACACGGCTCGTCGGGCCCGGCGCGGCGGCGTCCCGCACGGCGACCCGGAGCCCGCGCCCGCGGCGTTCCCTCAACGATCGCATAGCCCGAGACTCCTGCCGGTTTGGGCCACGACGGGGTTAGCTTTTGGCCCGTGAGCGGGAATCGCTAGCGTGCGGCTCTTCGTGGCCGTCAACCTCCCGGCCGAGGAGCAGGCGGCGGTGTGGAGCGCCGCGGCTCCGCTTCGCGACGCCGGGCTACCGGTTCGCTGGGTGGCCGAATCGGCGCTGCACATCACCCTGAAGTTCCTGGGTGAGGTGGACGAGGTCGTTGCCGGCGCGTTGGGGCCGGCGCTCTCCGACGCGGTCGGCGCGGCGCGGCCCTTCGATCTCGGCCTGGGCGGGTTCGGTGCCTTCCCGAGCATGGCTCACCCGCGGGTGCTGTGGTTCGGGATCGAGCGCCACCCTGCGCTCGAGCTGCTGGCCAACGATGTCGAGAGCGCGGTCGGCCGGTTCGGCTTCGCACCGGAGCTCAAGCCCTTCAATCCGCATCTCACGCTGGGTCGCGCCGAAAAGGATGCGCGGCAAGCGGACTTCCGCGTCCTGGGAACGCCGGCCGCCGAGGTGGAGTATTCCGGAGTGATGCGCGTCGAAGCTGTGGACCTCATGCGGAGCACGCTCGGGCGTGGCGCGCCGGCGTACACCGCGCTGCACCGCGCGCCGCTCGCGGTGGAGCGCTGACCGATGGGCTGCCTGAAGCAGCTGTTCGTCCAGGTCGGCTGCCTGGTCCTGGTCCTCGCGGCGGTCGTCCTCGGCTTCATCTATAGAGAGCAGGCGACGGCTGCGTACCGCAGACTGCGCGGGCTGCAGCCCGTCGCGGACACCGCCATCTATGCCGCGCCGACGCCGGACGGGGCGGCCCGTGCCGCCGGCGCGCTCAGGCAGCTGTCGAATCGCGGCGGACCGGCGTACGTGGACCTCACGGCGGAGGAGCTCGCCGCGCTGGTGGACCGCGAGTTCGGACGCGGCACGCGCCGCGTCTTCGACTCGGTCGGGGTCGCCCTCGAGGAGAACATGGTGAGGGTGCGCGGTGTCCTCGACGTCTCACAGATGCCGCGGCAGCTGCTGGGCCCGCTGGGGTCGGGGCTCGGGCGCTTCGAGCCGGTGGCGGTGGGCGGCCCGCTGGCCGTGGACTCGGGCGGCCGCGTGCTGTGGACGATCACGTCGCTCAAGATCCGCGATTTCCCGTTCCCGAGGAGCACGATTCCCGCGATCATTCGCGCGCTCCGCATCCCCGGAGCGACCGACGGATCCCTTGCTCTCCCGATGGGCGAGCCGGTCGGCGACGTGCGGGTGTCACCGGAGAGGATCCGGGTGTACCGGGCGGCGCCGCGATGAGCCATCGGCTGCTCATTGTGGACGACGAGCAGGGGATCCGCGAGGCCCTGCGGCAACTGCTCGAGTACGAAGGCTATGAGGTCGAGACCGCTGTTTCCGGGGCTGAGGCGCTCGGCGCGTATTTCGATGTCCGTCCGCACCTGGTGCTGCTCGACGTCAAGATGGCGGGGTTGGACGGGCTCGAGGTGCTGAAGCGGCTGCGCGAGCAGGACGCCGGTGCGCTGGTGGTGATGATCTCGGGCCACGGGACGATCTCGACCGCGGTCGAAGCGACCCAGCTCGGCGCGCACGACTTCCTGGAGAAGCCGCTCGACACCGACCGGGTGCTGCTCACGATCCGCAACGCGCTCAAGCAGGTGGTCCTGGAGCGCGAGGTGAAGGCTCTCAAGGCGGAGGTCGAGCGACGCCACGAGATCGTCGGCTCTTCGGCGGTGGTCCGGCAGCTGATCGAGCGGATCGAGCGGGTGGCGCGCTCGGCTTCGCGCATCCTCATCACCGGGGAGAACGGAACGGGGAAGGAGCTGGTGGCGCGCGCCATCCACCGCCTCTCCGCGCGCGCCAACAAGCCGTACGTCGAGGTGAACTGCGCCGCGATCCCCTCCGAGCTGATCGAGTCGGAGCTGTTCGGGCACGTGAAGGGGTCGTTCACCGGCGCGTTCGCGGACCGGACCGGCAAGTTCGAGCAGGCTGACGGCGGCACGCTGTTCCTGGACGAGGTGGGGGACATGAGCGCGTCGACGCAGGCCAAGGTTCTGCGCGCGCTCCAGGAGGGCATCATCACTCCGGTGGGGTCCACCAAGTCGGTGAAGGTGGACGTGCGGATCGTCGCCGCGACGAACAAGAAGCTCGAGGACGAGATCGCGGCGGGCCGGTTCCGCGAGGACCTCCTCTACCGCCTCAACGTGGTCCCTATCGAGGTCCCGCCGCTTCGCGCGCGCCGCGAGGACATCCCGCAGCTGGTGGAGCACTTCGCGCAGCAGCTCGCTGAGACCCAGGGGCTGGTCGTCCGTCCGTTCGCGGCCGAGGCGCTCGACCGCCTGCGGCGTCATGCCTGGCCCGGCAACGTGCGGGAGTTGCGCAACACTGTGGAGCGGCTGCTGATCCTCGCCAACGGCGCGGAGATCGGCGAGCGCGACGTGGCGCGGCTCATCGGCCGCGGGCCGGAGGGGGCCGGGCTGAGTGAAGCCTTGCTGGCTTCCGGCACGTACGAGGAGTTCAAGGACAACGCGGAGCGCGCCTTCCTCCTCGCCAAGCTCAACGAGTACGATTGGAACGTGAGCGAGACGGCGCGGAAGCTGAACATGCCGCGGTCGAACCTGTACAAGAAGATCGAGCGCCTCCGACTGGAGAGGGAATCGTGAGCCCGGGCGAACCTCCGCGCGATTGGGACAAGGAACTCGCGGCCATAGACAAGCTGATCGCGTCGGGGGCCGGAAGCGCGCCGCCCGCGAGTCCGGTGGTGAAGGGGAAGGGGGCCGCCCCCGCGCCGGTACGCACGGACGGACCGACGGTAGCACCGTCGGGCGGCAGGAAGGCGGCGCTCCTCACCTGGTTCCGCGTCGTCCTCGGAGTGCTGCTCGGCGTCGCGATCACGCAGTGGCCGTACGACCGGAGCTGCGGCCTGCCGCTGTTCGGGTACCTCGGCGGCGTAGCGGCGCTGCTCGCCGTGTCGCTCTCAGGGATGGTCTCGGCGTGGAGGACGCGCTCGGCCCTCGCCCACACGCTGTCCCTGGGCCTGCTGCTCTTCGGCGCGGGACTCACGGCGCGCGAGGTGCTGCCCCGGATCGGCTACGCGAAGCGGTCCGCGGCGTGGGTCTGCGAGACGCGGCCGGCCCAGCCCGTTCAACGCCCGGCGCCACCGCAGGCGGCGCCTGCTACTCCATCAACCTCTCAGACCCGGGACTCGTTCTAGATCATGGCGAAGACCTTCAAGAACTTCATCGGTGGCGCTTGGGTCGCCCCTTCGACGGGCGACCACTACGAGAACCGCAACCCCGCCGACTGGCGTGAAGTGATAGGCCGCTTCCCGAAGTCCGGGTCCCAGGACGTGGACCGTGCGGTGAAGTCGGCGCTGCGGGGCTTCGAGCTGTGGCGCCGGACGCCGGCGCCGGTGCGCGGCGACGTGCTCAAGCGGGTCGGCGACCTCCTCACCGCGCGCAAGGAGGACATCGCGCGTGCGATGACGCGTGAGATGGGCAAGGTGCTCGCGGAGACGCGCGGTGACGTGCAGGAGGGGATCGACACGGCGTACTATGCCGCGAGCGAGGGGCGGCGCCTGTTCGGCCGCACGGTCCCTTCCGAGCTCCGCGACAAGTGGGCGATGACCGTGCGGCGCCCGATCGGCGTCGCCGGCGTCATCACTCCCTTCAACTTCCCGATGGCCATCCCGACCTGGAAGATCTTCCCGGCGCTGCTGTGCGGGAACGCGGTCGTGTTCAAGCCCAGCGCGGACGTGCCCCACACCGGCACGCTGCTCGTCGAGGCGCTGCTCGACGCGGGGCTGCCGCCCGAGGTGATCCAGCTGGTGCACGGCGGCGGCGGCGCCGTGGGCAACGGGATCGTGAACCACCCGAAGGTCCCGCTGATCTCGTTCACCGGCTCCACCGAGACGGGCGCAAGGATCGGCGAGACGTGCGGGCGGATGCACAAGCGGCTCTCGCTCGAGATGGGCGGCAAGAACGCGATGATCGTGATGGACGACGCCGACCTGGACCTCGCGCTCGACGGCGTGCTGTGGGGCGCGTTCGGCACGACGGGCCAGCGGTGCACGGCGACCAGCCGGCTGCTCCTCCACCAGAAGGTGCACGACCGGTTCCTCCGGATGCTGGTGGATCGGGTGGAGAAGCTGCGCCTCGGTGACGGCCTCCTGCCGACGACGGACGTGGGGCCGATGATCAACGAGCCGGCCCTCAAGAACACGGCGGACTACGTCGAGATCGGCCTTGCCGAGGGTGCGGAAATGCTGACGGGAGGCCGCCGCGCCGGCGGCGCCAGGCTCAAGAACGGCTTTTTCTTCAAGCCAACGGTGTTCGCCGGCGTGAGGGCGGGCTCCCGGCTGGAGCAGGAGGAGATCTTCGGTCCGGTGCTGTCGGTGGTGAAGATCGCGAGCCTCGAGCACGCCATCCGGGTCAACAACGGGGTGCGCTACGGACTCAGCTCCTCGCTGTACACCCGTGACGTCAACAGCGCGTTCCGGGCGATCGAGGACATCCAGGCGGGCATCACGTACATCAACGCGCCGACCATCGGCGCGGAGGCGCATCTGCCGTTCGGAGGCGTGAAGGAAACCGGCAACGGGCATCGCGAGGGCGGCTGGCAGGTGTACGACTTCTTCACCGAGACGAAGACGGTGTACGTGGATTACTCGGGGACGCTCCAGCGCGCGCAGATCGATGCGTACGATGAAGCGCAATGACCTTCCAACTCCCCGTTGCGCGCCCGGAGAGGCCCGGCTACACTAAATCATCCCAGCGCCATCAGCGAGCTTCATGCCGAGACATCTCAATACCGTCCGCAAAGCGTGGGTCGAAGAAGGCTCGCTGGATCAGTATCTCCGCGAAATCAGTTGTTACCCCCTCATCAATCGCGAAGAAGAGGTCAACCTCGCCGTCCGCATCAAGCAGGACGACCCGGAGGCGCTCGACAAGCTGGTGCGCTCGAACCTCCGCTTCGTGGTGTCGGTGGCGAAGAAATACCAGAACCAGGGCGTTTCCCTGGCGGACCTCATCAACGAGGGCAACCTCGGCCTGATCCGCGCGGCGCACAAGTTCGACGAGACCAAGGGCATCAAGTTCATCAGCTACGCGGTGTGGTGGATCCGGCAGGCCATCCTTCAGGCGTTGGCGGAACAGAGCCGCATCGTGCGGGTCCCGCTCAACCGCGCCGGCACGCTCCACCGCATCGGGAAGCGCTCGTCGGCGCTCCAGCAGGAGCTGGGCCGCGAGCCCACCGTCGAAGAGATCGCCGAGGGCATGGACATCAGCGAGGAGGAGGTGGCCAAGACCCTCTCCATTTCGCAGAGCCATCTCTCGCTCGACGCCCCGATGACCCCGGGCGAGGACAACAAGCTGCTCGACTACCTCCCCGACACGCTGAATCCGACGCCCGACGAGGAGACGTTCGACCACGCGCTCACCGAGAGCATCGAACGCGTTCTGACCACGCTGAAGGAGCGCGAAGCGAAGATCCTCCGGCTCTACTTCGGGCTCAACGGGCAGGAGCCGATGACGCTGGAGGAGATCGGCAGCCTGCTCGGCATCACGCGCGAGCGGGTCCGCCAGATCAAGGAGAAGGCGCTCTCGCGGCTCCGCCACATCTCGAAGGCGCGCGCCCTCGAGAGCTTCCTCTCCTAAGTGGCCTCGCAGCAGTCCTTCGACATCTCGACCGGCGCCGATCTCCAGGAAGTCGACAACGCGGTCAACCAGGCGAGGAAAGAGCTCGCCCAGCGTTACGACTTCAAGGGGTCGAAGGCATCCATCGACTTCGACCGTACCAAGAACCAGCTGGTACTCGTCGCGGACGACGATTTCAAGATGCGCGCCCTCTTCGACCTCCTGCAGGGCAAGCTCATCAAGCGTGGCGTGCCGCCCAAGAACCTGGTGATCGGCGACGTTCTCCCGGCCGCGGGCGGCACGGTGCGCCGCGAGATCGGCCTTACGCAGGGCATCGCCGGCGACCAGGCGCGCGAGATCGTGAAGGCCATCAAGGATGGCGGGTTCAAGAAGGTGCAGGCGGCCATCCAGGGCGAGGAGGTCCGGGTCTCGGCGCCTTCCCGCGACGAGCTTCAGAGCGTCATCGCCTTCCTGCGATCGCAGGACTTCGCAATCGAGTTGAAGTTCGGGAATTATCGGGGATGAAAGGGGAGTGAGGGGAGTAAGGCGAGTGAGGGGAGAAAGGGAAGTGAGGGGAGTAAGGGGAGTTAGGGGAGCGAATTCCCTTCCTCCCCTTTCTCCCGTTACTCCCGTTACTCCCCTTTCTCCCCTACCTTACGTCAATGAAACTTGGCGTAATCTCCCTCGGCTGCGACAAGGCGACGGTCGACTCCGAAGCGCTCATCGCCCGCTTCGTGGGGCACGGCGCCGAGGTCACGGCGTCGCTCGGCGACGCCGACGTCATCCTGGTCAACACCTGCGGCTTCATCGACGCGGCC
Source organism: Gemmatimonadales bacterium (assembly GCA_030697825.1). Classification (NCBI taxonomy): domain Bacteria; kingdom Pseudomonadati; phylum Gemmatimonadota; class Gemmatimonadia; order Gemmatimonadales; species Gemmatimonadales bacterium. The sequence continues at coordinate 22,548 of JAUYOW010000283.1, forward strand.
AAGCAGGAATCCATCGACGCCATGCTGGCCGCGGCCCGCATGAAAGTGGAAGGACGCTGCCGCGCCGTGGTCGCGGTGGGTTGCCTGGTGGCGCGCTACCAGGACGAGCTGAAGAAGGAGATCCCCGAGGTCGATTACTTCTGCGGCTTCAAGGACCTGCCGGGACTGATCCCCCAGCTTCACGCCGACGGCCTTCTCGACGACCCGGTCGCGATGCACCCGGGGATGCGGTTCTTCTTCGGCACCAAACCCCACGTGCGCTACCTCAAGATCAGCGAAGGGTGCGACCACACCTGCGCCTTCTGCGCGATCCCGCTCATGCGCGGGAAGCACCGCTCGCGCCCGATGGAAGAGCTGGTGCGCGAGGCGCGGGAGCTGGAGGCCCAGGGCGCGCGCGAGATAAACCTGGTGGCGCAGGACCTCGGCCACTACGGGCGCGACGTCCCCGGCGGCCCGCGACTCCCGGACCTCATCCGCGCCCTGCTTCGTGAGACGGGCGTGCCCTGGTTCCGGTGCCTGTACGTCTACTCGATGGGGATAACGCCGGAGCTGGTGGACCTCTTGGCGCGGGAACCGAGGCTGGTGCCGTACCTCGACATGCCGATCCAGCACGCCAGCGACCGGATGCTGAAGCTGATGCGGCGTCCCGAGCGGCAGCAGACGATCCGCACCAAGGTGGCATGGTTGCGCGACGCGATCCCCGACATGACTATCCGCACCACAGCGCTGGTGGGGTTCCCGACCGAGTCGGACGCCGAGTTCCGCGAGCTGCTGGAGTTCGTGGACGAGATTCAGTTCGACCGGCTCGGCGCGTTCGCCTACTCGCCGCAGGAGGGGACGCGCGCGGCGCTGCTCGCGGACGACGTGCCGGACCCGGTGAAGCGCGATCGGCTCGAGCAGGTGCTGGAGCTGCAGCGCGCGGTCTCCGCCGACCGGCTGGGCCGGATGGTGGGCCGCGAGACGGACGTGCTGGTGGATGAGCCCGCGGCGCTGGGTGATCCCGGCGACCTCGTCGGGCGTTCGCCGTTCCAGGCGGACGACGTGGACGGCTGCACCTACCTCCGGAGCCCGAGCGACACGGCGCCCGGGAGCTTCGTGCGGGCCCGGGTCGTGGAGACGCTCGATTACGACGTGATCGCCGAGCCGGCGGCGTGAGGCGCGCGGCGCTCCTCGCCGGCGCCGCCGCGACGCTGGCCGGCTGTGCGCGCCGGGCCACCACCCCCACCCCCAGCCTCGCCGAGATGCCGGCGATCCGCGTCGGCATCGTGGTGGACCGGGACAGCAGCGCGATCAGCGCGTCCGGCCAGTTCCGCTTCCTCGGCGCGGACGGCGCGATCCTCGCGGTGGTGGATGCCGGCCGCGCCTGGCGGGTGGAACCGGGGGACGGCGCGGACCGCATCCGGCTCATCCGGCCGGATCGCCCCGAGCCCGTCGTCGTTGCGGCGCCCGTCACGGTGCGCACGGAGCGAGCCGACGACTACGTGGTGATCGACGGGAGACGCTATCGCGGCGAGGCGCTCATCCAGCGTGGCTCGACCGGCGTCACGGTGGTGAACCGCGTCCCGCTCGAGCTGTACCTGCCGAGCGTGGTTGCTCTGGAGCTGGGTTTCCGGGCGCCGTCGGACCGTCAGGCGGTGATGGCCCAGGCGGTGGCCGCGCGGACCTACGCGATACGCTATCGGGGCCGGAGGACCGCGCTCGGGTTCGACGTCTACCCCACGGACGCCGACCAGGTTTACGGCGGCGTGGATGCCGAGCTGCCGGAGATAACGGAGGCGACGCGCCGCACGGCGGGCTGGATCGTCACGTACCGCGGCGAGCCGATCCAGGCTCTGTTCCATTCGACCTGCGGCTGGTCCACCGAGGCGGCGAACGAGGTCTTCCAGAACCGGGAGCCGGTGCCGTATCTTCGCGCGGTA